>NZ_BADX01000088.1:0-33682 GCF_000241365.1 Pseudoalteromonas sp. BSi20480
TCTTGTACCCCTTGTTTTTTTACTATATTGCTAAGCGTTTTTTGCTTTCCTGCAAGCTCTATGGGGATGTTTTATCCAGTAGAACCAATAACAATTAATCCAAAAGCTCCAACAGCTTTCGCATTTACAAAAGATGAGAGTTCAATCAGAATTTCTTGGAGTTGGGGAAGCTATGATGATGGTGGAGGGTTGTTATATGGTAGTGGTAGTTCATCGGCAGTAGCACTTCCGTGCAGCGGTTTTTGCGATTCAGAAACCACTTTTTCGGTCGAAGTATCTGAGGATGATAGTTCTTTTAGGGTAGTAGCAGAAGGGTTAAGCTACAAGAGTTATTACTTTTCATTAGCGGGATATAGCAAACACGTATTTAGGGTTCGAGCTGTAAAAAAAATTAATGGCGAAAATAAGTACAGTGATTATTTAGTTAGCCCTCCCATAATAGTTCCTGAAGTAAAAAAACTACCTAAGCCAATTATTGCTCCGTCGACAAGTACTATTCGGTACAACACTTATGTTTCAATTACTTCTGAGCCTTCTGCAACAATATTTTATAAAACTATTGGTTTAGGTTCATCATGCTCAAATCTTGATGGTTGGAAGGTTTACAAAAATGCATTTAAGCTTTCTTCGTCAGCTAATGTATGTGCTAAAGCTAATAAAAGCGGGTGGAAAGATAGTGACACACAATCTAAAAGTTACACTTTGCAATTAGAGCCTCCAATCTTTAATGTAACAACTCCATTAGTTGATGGCGCCAAAGTCTCAATTTATTCTCAGCAAAATGCATCTATTAAATATAAATTAGTTTCAAGAGGAAGTAGTTGTACAAATGGTTCTGTAAATTCTTATTCGTCACCAATTACTCTTAGAGCAAGCCAAAAAGTGTGTGCTTATACAGTAAAGGCTGGTTGGAAAAATAGCGACACTGTAAGTAAAGACTATTTACTTAAATTAAATAAACCATCTATTAAACCTGACTTAAATAAAGTGACAGCTGGCGACAATATAACGATAACCTCCAATCAAAACGCAACTATAAAATATAAATTAATATCACTTAATGCTAGTTGTACTAATTCAGGCTGGCAGTCTTCTGCTCCTGTTTTTTCTTTAACTCAGAGCAAAAGAGTGTGTGCAAAAGCAGTTAAATCAAATTGGAGTGACAGTGACATAACATTCAAAGACTTTACTGTTTTGTTAACCCCACACTCGACACTTACTACACAGACCCCAAATGATGCAAGTAACTTTATTGACACCGTTGCTCCTAGTAGCCAATTAATAGGTACCTTGGAGGGGCAAGCTGGTGTAAGTGGTGGCGCCTCAACGTATCATATTCCAATCCAATTACCGCCGGGCAGAGCTGGCATGCAGCCTGAAGTATCACTTAATTATTCATCCCGCAGTGGTAATGGTATTGCCGGAATGGGGTGGTCGCTATCTGCTAGCTCAAGTATTACAAGGTGCGCAGCCACATATGCACAAGATGGCTTCATGCAAAACCCACAATATAATAGTAATGACAGGCTGTGCTTAGAGGGTCAGCGTTTAATTAATACATCAGGTAGCTATGGAAGCTCAGGGACTGAATATCGTACTGAAATAGATAGCTTTGTGCGTGTAACACAAAGTGGTTCACTAAATGGCTCATCTACATGGTTCAGAGTTGAATATAAAAATGGCCGAGTTGCTTATTTTGGTAAAGACGCAAAATCACGGTTAGTTCATAGTGGTAAAACGGCTACTTACTCTTGGTTAATGCAGTATCAACACGATGCAACAGAGAACAACTTTATAAACTATGAATACGGTGACTTTGGTGTTAGTGAGAAGCTTTTAACTGGTATTTATTACACTAAATCGAGTGCTAATATAAGTAGTTCTGGCGATAAAATGATCAGCTTTGTATATCAATCAAGTTACAAATCAGGTTTTGGTTATGTATGGGGTGGCAAATACGAAAACACACAGAACCTTGCTAGGATAGATATCATTCCAGATGACTCTACGGAGAGTGTCGAGAAAAGTTACCACCTTATTTATGATGAGCATTATTTAAGTCGCCTAGAGCTGTGTAAGTCATCCACTTGCAATACGGGCAATCAATTGGCTGCTACTGATTTTGCATGGAATATAGAAGAGCTTTCTTTTAGTAATACCGATGACCATCCTTATGCAAATGTTGCGATAGAGCCAACAGATATGGTTTTGGCTTCAGGCTCATTTTATGACACCAGCAGCGATTATACTGGTGATGGTCTGAATGACATAAAAATGCTTGAACAGGTGCAAGAAATTGCAGGTAATCAAACAACTTTTGATATTACGAGTTTCCCTGACTATTCCCAGTTTAATAATGGTGCTGTGAATGTTCATAAAATTAGTGGTTATATCGATTATAACTTGAATGGCATCGCTGATTTTGTTTATTTAGACTCCAATTTAAAATTATCTATTGTTGAGCTAAATCGTGAGACAGGAGCTTATGAGGATGTCTTTTCTACAAATATCCCTGCGGCGTGTGATTTGGTTGTCGTTAATGATGGTAGATATAATCCGATGAGTGAGCCTTGTAATAGTTTTGCTCAAGACATGAACAGTGATGGCTACGCGGATTTTATCATCCAAGATAGAGCGAATGGCCAGCTCAAAGTTTACCTTAGAAACACCGATGCTACAGGTAAGCCTATTAGTGGCTTCATTCATATTGGTAACGTAGCCTTAAGTATTCCTAAATTTAGTATTGCTGATATTAATGGGGATGGTACACCTGATGTTTATTATCCTGATTTTGGGAAGTGGGTTGAGCTCTCTGTAGCAGGTAGCACATTGTTATTCACTAATCATGATTTAGGAATAAATCCTGACTTCTTTCCTTCGCGTATGAAAAAGGCTATATGGCTTGATGTCAACGGGGATAACTTACTTGATATAATGACGTTAAAAGAAGATGGGTCAACGAACAAGTTGTATTGGTTTATGCACCTTAATTTTGGTGGCGGGCAATTTTCAACAGGATCAAACACAGGGCTACCAGAGTTTAATGTGTGGGCTGATGCACGTGAAAATACATATGAAGAGTCGACAATTAATAGCTTTGTACAAGTGTTTGATTATGATAATGACGGGCGAATGGATATTCTTGCCCCTTATAGAAGAGCATATGCTTACCATTGTTGGGATGCAACCAACAATCAAGTTTGTTTAATTAGGGATGAAGATACAGGGGAGCGTAGTTATTATCATAAATATGATGTGTGGACTTGGCGTGTTCTTAAACCGAACGAAAATGGTTTAACATTTGAAGAGATAATATTACAAGCCGATGGTGCAGATTTATTAGGCGGCTTAGCAACAACGAGTGTTGTTGATGTAAACGGTGATGGCTGGCAAGAAGTAGTTACAGCTCTTGGCTTTAGGCAACATTCTTCAGATACATCTTGCGGTGTACAAATACCTTATTCAAGCGGTCGTTTTTATTGTTATCCTGATGCAGCACCTGATGCGGGGATTTATACATATGCATTAGAAGGTGGGACAAGTCGGACGTTAAAACGCATTGATAATGACTTTGGTTTAGTGGCAGAGTTTGAATACCAACAACTTGGCCGCAATGCAAACTTGAGTACAGGTATTTACAGTGTTAATAATGCGCCTTTAGCTGATGTGACATTGAGAAAGCTAGGGTCTTCACAAAAAGTTGTTGCTAAATTTAAGCAGCCGAACGGGCTTGGTGAAACACGTAGTAAGCAATACCACTACATTGATGGTGTTTACCAAACGCAAGGCCGTGGTTTTATGGGTTTTAAATCAATTATAGAAAAAGATGTAGATCGTGCTTTAGTCACTCAAACTGATTTTGAGCAAATTTTTCCGTATCAAGGCAAGCTAAAGCGACAAGCTACATTTAGCGAAGATGATTATGCAACAAGGGGAAGCGGGCACCTAGGTATTAGTGATAATGAAACCTATGCGGTAAGTTATTCAAATACTGAGTGGCAAGAGAACTCAACTCACAGTGTAACTGACGTTTATAATTTATACCCAAATGAAACTACACAAATTACTCGAGATTTAGTTACTAAACAAGATCTAACACGCATCGATAAAAATATTACTAGGTTAGATCAATATGGCAATGTAACTGCATCATCTACGCAAGTTGAAGACGCTTGGGGTACGTATACCACAAGTGAAACACGCGAGTATGAGGGTAACGAAAGTAACTGGTGGTTAAATAAACTTAATACTAAAATACAAACTATAGCTCGTGTAGCTGGGCGCAGTACAAACGACCCAATAACGGATGCAGACTTAGATCAAGAAACGAGCATTAGAAGTGAATACAGTAATTACCATGGTAGTAGACAGCCACAAACAATAACAACTACAGCAACACTTGGTGGCTCATCATCTGGTTATGGGAGTGAAATAGATACTATCTATAATGCCTACGGCCTTCCATTATCTGTTAGTCAAACCACAAAAGTGCGTAATAGTAGTGGTAGTTGGATCGACCAAACACGTACAACTTCAACCACCTACAGTAAAGACGGAACTGTTGAAGCTACTGACGGTTATTTTCCATATAAACAAACTAATGCTAAAGGGCATATTAGCTACACCGAAGTAAACCCTGCAACAGGGCAGATAACCCAAACTCGTCAGCAGCTTAGTAGCAATAGCTATCAAGTGACAAACTTTGGTTACGATGATTATAACCGCCCTTACAGTATTCAGACTGATGGCAGTCCGGCCCGTTACAGTGCAATGCAAACACCTGACGCACAAGCACCAGCTAATGCAATAATACAAGTGTTAAATGTCTCAGCAGGGCAGCCTATGCAAAAAATCTATCTAGATGCGCTGGGACGAACATTACGTACAGCTGTGCAGAATTTCGATGGTGACTGGGTGTTTAGTGACGTTAATTATAACAGCCTTGGCTATAAAACGTTTGAATCTATGCCCTATAAAGAAGGAGGTGCAGTTTATGGTACGTCATACACCGAACACGATGCACTTGGCCGCGTAATCGAAAAAGTAACCAATCAACATTGCGGTAACATGACTACTAATTACAGCTACAGTGGACTTAAGACAGATATTGAGGTCTATGATAGTTGTTATGGCATCACCTTGGATATGTCGCGTACCTACAATAGCCTTAAACAGCTTATGCAAACGGTGGATGCTGATAATGGTGTTACTCGTTACAGCTATAATAACCAAGGCTTACCTATTGTTATTCAAGATGCTAATGGCAACAACATAGAGGCAACCTACAACGGCTTAGGCCAAAAAACACAGGTGGATGACCCTAACCAAGGCGTCACTAATTTTGAGTACAACGGCTTTGGTGAGCTGCAACGAGAGGCACGCGTTGGCAGTAAAACATTGACTTATGTCACCGACGTATTAGGCCGTGTAACGCGGCGCACCGCCACAGGTGAAAATACATTAACGTATACCTATGACAGCGCAACGTATGGTTTAGGGCAGTTAAACCAAGCCACAGGCAATGGCGTAACCAAAACCTACACTTACGACAGTCGCGGTCGCCCAAGCGGTCAAACCATTGCAGGCAGTGGTAAAAGCTATACCACAACCACCTTCTACGACAGTAATTATGGCCGCGTAAAAGGGCTGCGTTACCCCAACAACCTCACACTTGAATACAGTTACAATGACGTAGGCTATCAAACGCAGGTAAAAAATGCGGCTAGTGGTTATGTGTATAAAAATATAACTGAATTCGACATATTTGGTAATGGCTCTCAAAATACGCTAGGTAATGGACTCACTGAAAATACTGCTTACAGTAACAAAAGTGGGCAAATGCTCCTAAAAACAATAGACTAAAAATAATAGCAACATTATGAACATCGATTACTCCGCGTACGATGGTTTTGGTAATTTAAAAGCAGTTGATATTACGACAGGTAATATTGGCAATCAGCATAGCTTTAGTGAAACTTACAGCTACGATGCACTACACCGTTTAGAGAGTAATGCCGTTAATGGTATCAGCACAATCAACTATAGCTATGATGCGGTGGGTAATTTGTTATCAAAATCAGACTATGCAACGCAGTATGATTATGAAAACGGCGTAACAGGCGGGCCCAATGCAGTAAAACGTGTTTATCGCGGTGGTTGGAAGTCGTTTGGTTATGATACGAGAGGCAACATGACCAGTGGTGATGGTTTAACCAGCGCTGCCTATAACGCGATGGATAAACCCACACAAATAGTAAAGGACGGTAAAACTCTCAATTTTACTTATGGCCCGCAGCATATGCGCTTTAAACAAGTAAATGGCAGCGTGACTACTTTTTACAGTGATAAATTATATGAAGAAGAAGTTACTGGCACAAAAACCACCTGGCGAGCTTACATAGACGACATTGCCGTAATAAGCCAAACCACTAATGAGGGCGCAACCATCCGCTATACCCACCGCGATCGCCTAGGCAGTGCGCGGGTATTTACCGACCACAACGGGCAAGTAGAATCAGAGCGAAACTACGACCCATTTGGCAAACCACGTTTAGCCAGTGGTGGATTAAAATCATTTGGGGCTTCAAAACTAGATGATTTGGCGGATGCAAAAACGAATCGAGGCTTTACTGACCATGAGCATTTAGATAGTGTAGAGCTAATCCATATGAACGGTCGGGTGTACGATTATAACCTAGGTCGGTTTATGAGTGTTGATCCTGTTATTCAAAGCCCAACGAATAGCCAGAGTATTAATCCTTACTCGTATATAATGAATAATCCTGTGAATGGGCATGATCCTTCAGGCTATGAAGAGGAGCCTCTTGATATTGTGATAACTTGCGCTCCGGATCCTTGTGCAAAGGAAGAACAAAATAACCCTAGTAATAGCGCAGCATCTGGAGATACGAGTCGAGATGGTAATAGTGATAACCCTAGTGCACCCATAAACAATACACCTAGTAATGGAGCACCAAATAAACAAGAGAAAGCGCGAGCTACAGGACCAAATTTACCAGATATAAACTCACCGAGCGAAACTGCTAATAACTTAAGTGACTTTACTTCAGGAAGTATAACGCCTATATCAGGTAGTCGTGCCTTTGGCTATCTTAAGTCAGTAGTTAAGACAGCATCATTTGATATTTTGTACGGAAATAGTTCGCGACTTCCTTGGTTACATCCATCTCCACAAAGTGTTGCTGATATGGATGCATATGAAAAAGAAGCAGGGTGGGAACAGTATGCTACATTAATAATTCCTGGAACTTTGGCAAGTAAAGCTCAGCAAGGGATAAGAGCATCATTTTCTATACCAATAATTAGTCCTACTTTCGCCAATTTGCAAGGAATTGCGAAAGGCTTTCAAGCGCATCATATTTTACCTAGGTATTTAGGGAAAATGTTAGGGTACACTGAAAGTATGATGAAAAATCATCCTGCTACAATGATAACGCAGTTTTCTCATACAGGTGCGGGAAATCCAAAATCCATGCACAGTGCAATTAGAAAGTACCTCCCCCCAATGGTTGGAGGTAAAAAAGCTGAATATAGTTCAGAACAAATAAGAACAGGGTTAGAAAAAGCGTATAATGATTTAGGACGGCCTGATTTATATCGGTCAATTGAACATCTGATACAATAAGGTTGATTAGATTTGGATAAGCAAGTTTATGATTTAAAAGAAGAAGACATTAAAGGGTGTCCAGTGTGGTATTTCCCATTGGATGACTCAGTTGAAGATGAACTTACAGTACGTCCGCTTAAAAAAGAAGACTATTTAAATAATTATCAGTTGTTAGTTCGAACTAATTTTGAAGATAGTTTAGGTAATATTTACATGGGATATGTTTATTGGGATAAATCTAATTCAGTTGAATATATTCAGCCAGTAATATTCACTAATAATGACGAGTGTATCAATTTATGGAACGGTATGATTGAAGCTACATGGGAAGATTATAATAATGAACAGCAAAAAATAAGGAATTACTTCCCTATTAAATATACTTCTCAGTGTTTCTCTAATTTACCATCATTAGTTGGTACACTGGATGGTATTTACTATTTAGCAGGTAATAAAATTAAATGTAAACCTTAATGAATTTATCCTTTGAAAAATTAACAGGGTCAGGTCTTGCATCTTGCAAACCCCTTAAAAGTCTACAAACTGGTACTATAATTAGCCTCGTTTTTAAAGTGATTAGGGTCAAATCTTGACTTCAGACATCAAAGATCTAAATTTATGTCTACAGCTAATTGCTTATGGGGTCAGGTCTTGTTTTTTGCTTTTTAGCCGACTAGTGCTTAATCTTTAGTTATTAATTTACTAACATAGATAGGTAAAAAAGTGGCTAGGCCGTTAATATTAGAGTTCGAAGGTGCTTTGTATCATGTTACGTCGTGAGGGAATGAGCGAAGAAGGCGGCTTACGTGCACAAATTTATCTGCCTATAAAAATACAAAACTCTGCACAATAACCTGTGCAGAGTTTTGTATTTGTAACACTTAAATATCTGTAAAACTGATATAACCGTGAAGCCTAAAGTGCTTTAAAGCGGATGGCAGTGCCGCCGCTTGTTGCTAGTTTTAAAGTTAGCTTATCGTTTGCACTAACTACGCGCTTTTCGATATCTAAATCATACGGCTTGTTTTTCCATTCAGCGTTTTTGCCGTCTTGGTATATATGCGCTTCAAACTCTTTACCCTTTTCTAAAAAGTCGAGTTTTACTTCAATAGTGCGGGCTTTTTCGTCAGTCACTGCACCTAAGTACCAATCGTTTCCTGAGTATTTATCGCGTTTTCGTTCTTTACGAGCGAATACAATAAAGTCGCCCACCTCGCCATCAAGCGCAATACTCTGCTGCCAATCGGTTGGTACATCTTGAATAAACTGAAAAGCATCGGGTTTAGCTAAGTAGTTTTTAGGTAGGTCGGCAGCCATTTGAATCGGGCTATACAGCACAACATAAAGTGCAAGTTGCTTGGCAAGCGTTGTTTGTGGGCGGTTTGTATCATCGCCTAAGCCATTAAAGCCCATATCAAATATACCGGGAGTAAAGTCCATTGGCCCTGCCAGCATACGGGTAAACGCAAGCATAGGGATATGCTCTGGCGGGTTAGGCGGTGTGCCCCATGCATTAAACTCTTGCCCACGTGCGCCTTCGCGCGCAATCCAGTTTGGGTAGGTACGGCGCAGGCCAGTGTCTTTTATAGGTTCGTGAGTGTTGATACTAATTTTATGTTTAGCAGCGAGCTTTACGTTATAAAGGTATTCGTTAACCATAAATTGACCGTCGTGCCACTCATGGCGGGCAATGCCGTTTTCATCTATGCGTTTTATGTTTCCGCCATCGGCCACATAGCCCGTTTTAACTTGGCTTACGTTTGACTTTTCGTAAAGGGCAAAGGCATCTTCCATTTGATTGCGATAGTTAGTTACATTGCCTGAGGTTTCGTGGTGGCCAATTAACTGCACCCCTTTTTGCTTACCGTAGCGGGTAAGCTCCTCAATATCGAAGTCGTCGTAGGGTTGTGTAAAGCTAAACACATCGCCATTAAAAAACCAGTCGCCATCCCAGCCTATGTTCCATCCTTCTACTAGCACGCCGTCAAAGCCATACTCTGCGGCAAAGTCCATGTAGTATTTGGTTGTTTGAGTTGTAGCACCGTGTTTTTCACCACTGCCCCATGTTTGCGTATTTATATGCATACCCCACCAAATACCGACGTATTTACCCGGTTTTACCCACGAAACATCACCTAATTTATTTGGCTCATTAAGGTTTAAAATAATATCGGAGTTAATCAGGTCGACTGCTTTACTGCCTATTTGAATAGTACGCCACGGTGTATTAAATGCGCCTTGCTTTTTTACTGCAATGCCGTCAGACCACGGTGTTAAATCAGCTTGAAAAACACCTGGTCGACGCTGGTTAAGGGTCATACCTGCATAATCGACAAGGGCTGCTTCGTGAATGCTAACGTGTACGCCCTCTTTGTTTTTAAACGTAAAAGGGGTGTGTACTAAGGGAGCGTCGTTAACTGGGGTGGTGTTATAAACATATTCGTAACGGTTCCAGCCTCGGGCTGGGATCCACCACGCTGTTGCACTTTGGCTGTCGGTAATGGCAAATTCGGTAAGTTCTTTTGTGATTTCTATATTTTCAAAACCGGGTTGCTTGGGTACTTCGTATCTAAAGCCCACGCCGTTGTTAAAGGCTCTAAATTTAACAGTAAATACGCCGCCTTGTGGTTTTTTAAATGTAACAGCAACTTCGTTATGGTTGTCGGTAACGGTTTGTCGCTCGCCCCAGGGTTGTTGCCACTGGGTGTTTTGTGTGTTTTGTTGTGTGTGGGTTATTTTAAAACCTTCGCTAAAGGGGGCTTGTTGTTTAAATTTAAAACCAAGCGCGGAGCTATTAATAACCGGTTTGTTTTTAAAGTCGATTGAATAGCTTGGGGTCGTTAATTCGTCAGAAATAGTTATTTTAATATTGCCGTTGGGCGATTGTAATGTGGCTGTTTGTGCAAAACAGCTGCCCGAAAAAGCGAAAAGCAAAAGTGCTGATGTTCTCATTTAAGAGATCCTTACTGTGTCAGTGTGACTTATCAGAATAAAGGCTGTTGTTAACAAATACGAATATCTACATACGTATTCATTTATCAATAAAATAGAAAGAAATAAGTCACCTAATAGGTCTATACTGTAAATAATTTGAAAAATAAGAATAGTAAGATGATGTTCAAATATTTAACGTTAATTATAGTCATGTTATTAACTTGGCAGGCGCAAGCGGTTTCTATCACGGTTAACAATAATAAAAACGAGCCTATGGCTGATGCCGTGGTGTGGCTGACTTCTGAGGTGCTTTCTAGTCAATCCAGCCAAGCGGATACGCTTTATTCTATGGTGCAAAAAGATAGGGAGTTTACACCGCGCATTTTAGTTGTACCACAAAATGCAAAAGTGGAATTTCCAAACGCCGATTCAATTTTGCATCATGTGTATTCGTTTTCTGAGGCAAAAACGTTTGAATTAAAGTTATATAAGGAACAACCCAAGGCGCCATTAGTGTTTGATCAAACCGGTGTTGTTGAGTTGGGATGTAACATTCATGACTGGATGCTTGGTTATATTGTGGTTGTTGATAGCCCTATTTTTGATATTACCGATAACAGCGGACATGTAAATTTAACCGTAGAGCCAGGTGAGTACACACTTAATGTGTGGCATTCTGGGTTTGGCGATATAAGCCATGTTGAGTCTAAAAAAGTAACCATAGGGCAAGCTCCATTTATTTATAAAGTGAAGCAAGCCATAACCGAGCAGTTTGATTTTGCTACGGATGAATTTGATGATTATTAACCACATGCTCAAATATGCGGTTGTGAGTGGTGTGCTTTTATTTAGCGCGTCAATCAGTGCACAGGTTAAGGGGCTGCTACAAGTGCGTGCAGTTCAAGGTGATGCGCTAAAAAGTTTTCAAGACGGAGGCACCGGCTTATACCGACACGATGCTAAAAGCGATGGGGTTTTATTATCGCAAGGTATTATTGACGTGCGCGCCGATTTAGCAACAAGTTGGTCTGCTCATGGGGTGTTAAACGTTAATCAGGACCCTGATGTAGGTTTAGGTTTAACACAAGCCTATTTTACATATAAACCATTAACTAGTAGCGCTTATAAGTGGCATGTACGAGTGGGTGGGTTTTATCCGCTAATGTCGTTAGAGAACCCAGATATTGGCTGGACATCTCCTTACAACTATACCAATTCAGCAATTAATAGTTGGATAGGTGAAGAGCTTAGAACCGTTGGCGCAGAGGTAACAATAAAACGCCCCGCTAAACGTTTTAACAGCCCGCATAGTTTTAGTTTAGTGGGGGCAACATTTAAAGGTAACGACCCTACAGGCACGCTGCTGTCTTGGCGTGGCTTTGCCATGCACGACAGGCAAACTACATTTAACGAAGGTATTAGGTTTGCACCCGTTGCAGCACTTAGCGAATATGCATTGCGTTGGCAGGCAAATCAGGTTTTACCATTTGAAGAAGTTGATGGGCGCTTTGGTTATTACCTTGGTGTTCACTGGGATTATTTAAAACAATCACAATTTAGAGTTTATTATTACGACAATAATGGCGATCCAACTAAACTGAACATTAGCTCAGGACAATATGCATGGAATACACGTTTTACCAGTGCTGCATGGTTATATAAATTTAATAATAAAATGCGTTTTATAACACAGGTACTAAGCGGTAAAACCGAAATGGGGCATAGCAAATTAATAGATAACGACTTTTATAGCCATTATTTAATGCTAAGCCATAAAGAAGGTAAGCATAGAGTATCGTTGCGGTACGATTACTTTAATGTAACCGATAACGACACGACGGTATTTGACCCAAATGCAAGCAATGGCGAAGGGGTAACAGCCTCTTGGCGTTACGCGTTTAGCAAACATGGTCAAATTGGTATTGAAGGCTCAGCACTAAAAAGTTTTGTAGACAATAGAGCTGCAATGGGGCTGCAGCAGCGAGCTTCGCAGCAGCAAGTAATGATTAACACGCAATGGAAGTTTTAGGTTTTATCAACCTACTGCAATTTTAGGTTTAATTTGTAAGAGGCGTTTAGGGCCTTGCAGGGTGATAAAATGAATTTGCATAGTATTCGCGTTAAAGTGTCGTTTCCTATTGTTGTATTAGGACTTGCCATACTCTCGTTAATTGTGGGGTATACCTACTTAATAACCTTACAAAAAAATGCACTTGATGTGCAGTCTGAAAAGTTTATTAAGGCGCTGTCTCTTGCTTTAAACGCAGACCGCGACCTATACCAAGCTAAAGTGGCCGAATTAAATTTAGTAGCTCATTCAAAAAATACAGAAAAGTACCAGGCAGAGCACGAAGAAAATGCAATGCAAGTTACTGATAAACTTAATCAGTATTTATCTTTAATGAAAGATTACCCCAGTATAGCTAAAGAGCTAAATGGCTTTGAAAACGACTTTAATGCTTGGCTTGCAGCGTCAAAAAGCTACATGGCTGATAAAAATAGCCAAGCTAAACAAACGAATTCAGAGCAAGCATTTGCCACTTTAAGGATTAGGCTTGATAAAGCCGGTGAGCTGGCTGAAAAAACCTCGGAGCAAGAAATCATCACGCTTTCATCCAATATCATTTCAACAAAAATGATGATGCTGACAGTGGTTGCTATTATTTTAATTGCAGCGAGTTGGTTTAGTTACATTGTGCCTAAACAACTTACTCGCCAAATCAATTATGTGACTAAGCGTATTAGTGATATTGCCTCAGGGGATGGCGATTTAACTGGCCGAATACAAGTAACGTCTAAAGATGAGTTTTCTGACTTAGCCACCGAATTTAATACTTTTTTAGATAATTTACAGCAATTAATACGCGATATATTAGAGCAATCTAAAGAGTTAAATAGTTTAGGTGTTGAGCTTAGCAAAGTGGCCACCCAAAATAACAGTGTAAACCAAGCCTTGGGGCAAGCGTCGGAATCTATTGTAAGCGCAGTACATGAAATGAGCACCGCTAGCAAAGAGGTTGCAGGGGTTGCACAGCAGTCATCAAGCGAAGCCGATAATTCGTTAAAACTAGCGCAACAAGGGCTTAGTGCGGTGGCCAATTCTAGTTCGCGAATTACCTCTCTTTCTAGCAACATGGAGCAAGCTATGGCGCGCTCTACTGAGCTGCAACAAAGTTCTGACAACATCGCCAAAGTCCTTGAGGTGATTCGTGCCATAGCAGAACAAACAAACTTATTAGCACTTAATGCAGCAATAGAGGCGGCACGTGCTGGCGAATACGGACGAGGCTTTGCGGTTGTGGCTGACGAAGTAAGGACGCTCGCTACGCGCACACAAGATAGTACCAACGATATTCAACAAATGATTGAGTTGTTTGCATCGAGTGTATCGCAGTCGATTAATGCTATAGGTGAGAGTAAGCAATTTGCAGATGATGCTGTGGAATCGTTTTCGCAAACTAACGATATACTCAATGCCATGCAAAGTTCATCTACTAAAGTAAACGATATGGCTATGCAAACTGCGCAAGCAACCGAAGAGCAAACAACGGTTTCTGATGAAATAAGCCATAACTTATCATCACTTAACGATCAAACCTTAGAGGGTGGGTCGCTGGCGCGCACAACGCAAGATGTATCAAATAAAATGGAGCAGTTAACAGACGAGCTTAATCGATTAGTTAACCGGTTTAAGGTTTAACGTAACAAAAAGGGAGCGTGTAGAGCTCCCTTTTTAGAATATTAACACTGATTATTTTTTATCAAACGCGCGTTTCATAAAGTTAGGTGTTGCTAAAGCCCCATGGTGAATACCACTGTTGTAGTATTCACTTTGCGTTGCAACGTGTGCTGCGCCGTCTTCTCTAAAACCATTAAATGCTTCAGACTTACGAGCAAGTGTTACCGACCATAAACCACTTGGGTAAATAGGCTGAGGGAATGGCAATGTTTGTAAATCGTTAAAGCCAACGCTTAACATCGCTTCACGCATTTCAACCAATAGTGGCATATGCATAAGTGGCGATTCGCTTTGTTGCACTAAAATACCGCCAGGGCGAAGTGCGTTTAAGCAGCTAGTGTAAAACGCATGGTTAAATAAACCTTCACCTGGGCCTACTGGGTCGGTGCCATCAACAATAACCACGTCGATAGACTCACCAGCCACTTCGCGCATGTACTTAATGCCATCATCAAACATAACTGTAGCGCGTGCATCGTTATTAGACTCGCACAGCTCTGGGAAGTATTTTAACGACATTTGTGTGACTACTTCGTCTATGTCAATTTGCGTTACGCTTTCTACGCCAGGGTGTTTTAATACTTCACGTAACGTGCCGCAGTCGCCGCCGCCAATAATAACCACATTTTTAGGATTTG
Source organism: Pseudoalteromonas sp. BSi20480 (assembly GCF_000241365.1). Taxonomy (NCBI): domain Bacteria; kingdom Pseudomonadati; phylum Pseudomonadota; class Gammaproteobacteria; order Alteromonadales; family Pseudoalteromonadaceae; genus Pseudoalteromonas; species Pseudoalteromonas sp. BSi20480. Next base: position 14,939 of record NZ_BADX01000088.1, read on the forward strand.
GGTGTGCTAAAAGTGCAGGGTGGCTGATCATTTCATGATAAAAAAAGTTTTCGCGGGTTGATACCATGGTACACCCGTCGATGATCATTAAATTACCAAAGTCTGTGGTTTCGAACATTTCTACTTTTTGAAAAGGAGACTGTTTTTCATCTAACTTTTTGTTAATGCGTAATGAAAATGCGCTGCCGTCACGGACGCTAATTTCAGTAAACCACTTACTTTGATCTAAGTTTGCCATAGTTGCTGATACACTTTTTAGGTTAAGGTAAAAAAAGGGCAATTCTGCCAGTGCTTGGCGGTTTGCTCAATGACATTTTAACTGATTTAGCGAATAAAGTTAGTGAGGAGTGAGTGAAAGTTCAATTTTTGTTAGCCTAGGGGATAGCGACGTATTAAAATGCGCCTTTATACCTAATTGACTAAAGAAGAGTTGCCATGACCTGGGGTTTAGAAACAGCACGTGCTACTTATAATGTTGCTCATTGGAGTGATGGCTATTTTGATATCAATGCACAAGGCGAATTGGTTGCCTACCCCGACGGCGATCAAAATAAAGCCGCAATCTCTTTAACAGACTTAACAGAGCAATTTAAACAACAAGGGCTAACATTGCCTGTTTTAGTGCGCTTTACCGACATTTTAAAAAATCGTGTAGATACGCTTACTAATGCTTTTACCAAAGCGCGCAGTAGCCGCGAATATAATGGCAAATACACCTGTGTTTATCCTATTAAAGTAAATCAGCAGCGCTCTGTGGTGAGTAAGTTATTGGCGCACCCAAGTGGTTTAGTTGGTCTTGAAGCGGGTTCAAAGCCTGAGCTAATGGCTATTTTAGGTGTGGCAAAAGAGCCAATTACCATTGTATGTAACGGCTACAAAGACAGTGAGTTTTTACGTTTAGCGTGTATTGGTCAGGCCATGGGGCACAGCGTAAAAATAGTGGTCGAAAAGCTATCAGAGCTAACCACCTTACTTGAAGAAATAGATAACTTAGGCATAGAGCCTGCAATTGGCATTCGTATACGCTTAAATTCGGTGGGTAAAGGTAAGTGGCAAAATACGGGTGGCGAAAAAGGTAAGTTTGGTTTAACTGCAGGGCAAGTATTAAGCGCAGTAGAAGTGACTTAAAAAACACAATAAATTACACTTAATGCAAATGGTACATTTTCATATTGGCTCTCAAATTGCCAATATTCGTGATATACACCGCGCACTTCGTGAGTGTGCGCGTCACTTTGCAGAGTTAACGCAACTAGGCGTACCACTGAATACGGTTGATGTAGGTGGCGGTTTAGGCGTTGATTATGAAGGCTCGGGCTCTCGCAGTGCGTGCTCAATGAACTACACAGTGGAAGAATACGCCCGCAACGTAGTCAATGCGTTTGCGGAAGTGTGCGACCAACACGATTTAACCCATCCAGCTATTATTACCGAGTCAGGCCGCGCTTTAACAGCCCATCATGCGGTACTCATTACCGACGTAATTGACGTTGAAAAAGCACCCAATCATTTAAATCCTGAACCACCGCTTGAAAACAGCGTGTTAGTGCTTGATGAAATGTGGCAATGTTTACAGCGTTTGAATCCGCGTATGGCGCTCGAAATTTATCACGATGCGATGCACTTATTTAGCGAAGCACACGATCAGTACGTACACGGTTTAGTAAGCATGCTAGAGTGGGCGAAAATAGAGCAGCTTTACTTTACTATTTTGCATCGCGTGCGTGCGTCGCTTAGCAATAACGCGCGAGCTCACCGAGAAGTACTCGACGATTTAAATGAAAAATTAGCCGATAAACTGTTTGTTAATTTTTCACTGTTTCAGTCGTTACCAGATGTGTGGGGCATACAGCAGTTGTTTCCGGTTATGCCAATCGAAAACTTAACGCAACCGCTTACTCAGCGCGCCATTATTCAAGATATTACTTGTGACTCGGATGGGCAAATTCGCGAATACGTTGAAGGTGCAGGTATTGAAACCAGCTTGCCAATTCCTGAATATAAGCATGGCGAACAATACCACCTTGCTATGTTTATGGTTGGCGCGTATCAAGAGATTTTAGGCGATTTACATAACCTATTTGGTGATACCGATTCAGTGCATGTTGAGCTAAACGACGACGGCTATGTATTAACCAATGCCATAAAAGGTGATAGCGTTAAGGATGTATTAAAGTTTGTTGATTACGATAGCGCTATTTTAGCCGAAAATTTTGCTTATCAAATTAATAAACTAGATGCCTCAGAGCAGTGTAAAGCGGGTTATTTAGCCGAGCTCAATGCGGGCCTTGAAGGTTATACCTATTTTGAAGATTAATTTTTAAGTATAAATGCGCAGTGTTTAATGCTGCGCACCGTTAAAGGAATAGAAGTAATGTCAGTTATTCGTAGTGTTTTTAGTCTTATTTTTTATGCATTAAACACACTTTTTTGGTTTATACCTATTTTTATTTGTGGCTTATTAAAGCTTATTCCTATCAAACCATTACAAAAGTTATTGAGTTGGGTTGCTAAACAGTGCGCTACTATTTGGGTGTCGTTCAATACCTTAAACCAGTTGTTACTTACACCAACAAAACTTAACGTGACGGGCTTGGATTCTCTTAAACTAAAAGATTGGTACTTGGTGATTGCCAATCATCAAAGCTGGGTAGACATTTTAGTATTACAGCGCGTATTTAATCGTAAAATTCCGTTTTTAAATTTCTTTTTAAAGAAAGAGCTTATTTATGTGCCTATTTTGGGCTTATGTTGGTGGGCGCTCGACTTTCCATTTATGACGCGCACGAGCAAAAGTCAGCTTAAAAAGAACCCTAAATTACGTGGCAAAGACTTAGAAACAACACGTAAAGCCTGCGAAAAATTTAAAGAAATGCCTGTAACGGTAGTTAACTTTGTTGAAGGTACGCGCTTTACACAAAGTAAACATGCAAAACAGCAAAGCCCATTTCCGCATTTATTAAAACCAAAAGCCGGTGGCATTGCCTTTGTTATGCAAGCAATGGGTGAGCAAATTTCTCAAGTAGTGAATGTTACTTTGCATTACCCTGACGGTATTCCTACGTTTATGGACTTTGCTGGTGGGAAAGTAAAAAATATTAATGTACACGTGAATGTCATGCCGGTAAGTGATGAGTTAATTGGTGATTACACGGGTGATTCTGAATTTAGAGTTCGTTTTCAAAGCGAGTTAAATCGTTTATGGGAAGAAAAAGAACAAACGTTGCAATCACTTGACGCCCCAACAAGTACAAAATAACACGGTGAGCTTACAGTTATGCTAAAAAAATGGTTACCAAATTGGCTAAATGGCCTAATTGTAGGCTGCGTATTATTTACTAATCTTATAATTTTTGGCGTATTGGTATTACTTTTAGGATTAGTGAAGTTATTACTGCCTATCCATGCTGTTAATCGTTTATTACATAGCGCTTATCGGGGATGGTGTAACGGTAATCGGTTAGGTTTATGGCTAGGCTGCCCAGATATTAAAATTGATGTAAAAGGTGATTTAAACTCAAAAAGTTGGTACTTACTAATTTGTAACCATATGAGTTGGTTAGATATTACGGTACTTAGTTCGATGCATGCGTTACCCGCCCCTAAGTTTTTTTAAAAGACGATTTAAAGTATGTGCCATTTATTGGCACAGGTGCGTGGGCGATGGGAATGCCATTTATGAAACGTGTAAGCAAAGCGCAAATAGCTCAAAACCCAAAGCTTAAAGGGTTAGACATAGAGCGTACCAAAAACAGCTGTCGTAACTTTCGTAACCATCCAACAACTATTATCAACTTTGTTGAAGGAACGCGTTATACCCCCGCTAAACATGCACAACAGCAAAGCCCGTTTAAGCATTTACTAAAGCCAAAAGCAGGCGGAATTGCATTTGCACTTGAGGTACTCGGAACCCAGTTTGATGCTATGTTAAATACCAGTTTGGTCTATAGGGGTAAGTCAGATCATGTGTGCCGCAACTTATTAAAAGGTGAGCTAGACTCTATTCACGTATCAATTGATGTAATGGCTATTACCGACACTATGTTAGGTAGTTACCAAACAGATGAAGCGTTCAAAGCTAACTTTCAACAATATGTGAACGACTTATGGGTTGCAAAAGATAAGCAATTGGCAGGTATTTATGCTCAGCAAGCTATGCCAGATGCACAAATTAGTAAGGAAGCCAAAACACTATGACCAACACCCATATACAAGAGCTAATTGCCCCTTGGTTTGAAAACGTCCCCGACGCTGCTTTTTTTAGTGCATTAACGGCTACCGCCATTGGCATTTGTTCGTTATTTGTTGTGTATTTATTTACTCGCAGGCTTATGCTGCCAGGTATTCAAAAGGTGGTTACTAAGTTATCGCCTGAGCGTATTGGCGCGCTTTCTCCAATGTTAACTAAGCTTAATAAGCGTATTGCTGGGCTACTGTGTTGTGTATTGTTTTTAGCCACCTTCGACAGTTTTTATCCGGTTGGTGAGTTAGCGGCTGAAATACTTAAAACCATAGGCCAAGCTTTATTAATTATTTACACCGGTTTTATTATCAGCAGCATTGTCAGTATCGCTGCTGCTATTTATAACCAATTAGACTTTGCTCGAGAAGTCCCCATTCAGGGCCTTGTGCAAGTTGTAAAGCTAATTACCTTTATTGTTTGTGGCATTTTAATTGTTAGTATTGTGCTTGAAAAATCACCGACGTATATTCTTTCGGGTTTTGGTGCGATTGCCGCCGTCACTTTATTAGTATTTAAAGATACGATTTTAGGGTTTGTTGCCAGTATACAAATTGCGGCTAACCGATTAGTGACTTATGGCGATTGGATCCAAGTTGATAATTATGGCGCCGATGGTGAGGTAATAGACTTAGGCTTAAACACGGTAAAAGTACGTAACTGGGATAACACTATTACGACTATTCCTACGTACATGCTGGTGGCAGGCTCGTTTAAAAACTGGCGTGGTATGCAGGAGTCGGGTGGAAGGCGTATTAAGCGCTCACTCAATATTGATATGAACAGCATTTGCCTAGTAAACGACGAGTTTAGAGCGCAAATAGACGCCGCTATTCCGCTGCACGAGTATATTCGTGTATCGGCATTGCCAGAGCCTGTGTCTAATTTAGGGCTGTTTCGTCGTTATGCCGAAGGGTATTTAAAGCAGCATAGTAAAATAAACTCTTCGCTTACTTTAATGGTGCGGGAGCTTCAACCTTTAAACCACGGTTTACCTATTGAGTTTTACTGCTTTAGTGAAGATAAGCGCTGGATTTCTTACGAACATTTGCAAGCCGAAATAATGGATCACTTACTTGCCGTGCTGCCTATTTTTGGATTGCGCGCCTATCAAAGTGTGAGTGGGCAGTTAAGCCCAACAACCAATGCAGGGCAAACTGAAAAGCCTAGTATTAAAGTGCCCAATAATGCTGTGCAAGACCCACACTAATAAATAATATTAATAGCCACCAAATAGGTGGCTTTTTAAGTCGTAGCCATGCAAAAGCTACAACAACTAACCCAATATGTAACCAGCTGTGCACTGCCGATGTCCAAATAGGTGAGTATAAAGCTGCGGCCAAAAAGCCCACAACGGCGGCATTAAGTGCGGCAATTGAACTAGCAAAACGCGGTTTATTAGCCAAGTTAAGCCAGCTTTTTTGAAATGCTAACATCAATAAAAAGCCGGGTGCAAAAATTAATAACGTAGCAACCAGTGCGCCAAATAAAGGCTGCGCAGTATTAAGTTGTGCACCTAAATAAGTAGCAATAGTAAACATAGGGCCAGGGATTGCTTGAGCGCTGGCATAAGCACTTAAAAACTGATCGTCACTCAGCGCAGGTACAGCAGCTTGCAGTACGGGTAATACAACGTGCCCACCACCAAACACCATAGCGCCTGCTTGGTAAAAAGGCGCAAATAATGCAAATTCTTTTCCAAGCGGGGCAAAGCTAATAGCCAGTAATAATGCAAATAAGCTCAGAGCAACCCAGTTAATATTACTTTTTGTGTCGGTATTCGTATTTTGATTTGCCTCGCCTAATTTTAATAAAGGCCATATAGCACCAACAGTTGCAGCAATAACTAAAACTGCAATTTGCGTGCTTAACACGGGCAGTAAAACAAGCGCTAAGGTGCTTAATACGGCAAGTAACTTAAGCACCGCACTTGTGCAAAAGCTTTTAGCCATAGACAGTGTGGCGTCGGCTACAATAACCACGGCAAATAATTTTAAGCCCGCAATAATGGCATAGTAAACGGCATCAAATTGGTGTGCACTAACAGCCAATATCACCATAATTAAAAAAGATGGCAGCGTAAAACCAACAAACGCGGTAATACCACCTAATATCCCTGCGCGTTCAACGCCAATAGCAAAGCTTACTTGGCTCGAACCAGGCCCCGGCAACGCTTGGCTTAAACTAATTAATTGCGCGTAGCGTGTGTTGGTGATCCAGTTTAGTGTATCTACAAAGTGGCGCTTAAAATAGCCTAAGTGTGCCGCTGGACCACCAAAGCTCATGCAGCCAAAGTAAAAAAAACTGTACTAAAAATAGCAATTAGCATTGCGCTTTTATCCTTTTTTGAATTCATTAAATTGTCACAAAGGAATGTGACATATTTATTAAAACTCAATTTTGTAGGGTTAATAACAAAATTATAAGGCGATTGTTACGCACTTCATAGTTTGTTCATACAGGTAATTTCATACTGTTGCTAAATTCTAAATGAATAGGACATCATCATGACATTATCAAAATCACTTTTAAGCGTTACAGTGGTAGCCGTATTACTTTCAGGTTGCGAAATGAATAACACCGGCAAAGGCGCGGCAATTGGTGCAGCTGCTGGTGGCGTGTTGGGTAAAGCAACAGGTAACCACAAAGACAAGCGTATATTTATTGGTGCTGCTATTGGCGCATTAGCAGGTGCTGCTGTAGGTGACTACATGGATAAGCAAGAAGAAGCGTTTCGTGATGAATTAGCCGGCTCGGGTGTTGAGGTGGTACGTGAAGGCGATAACTTGCGCTTGGTTATGCCATCTAATATTACGTTTGCAACCGACCAATCATACATTTCAACAGGGTTTAACGATACCCTAAACGCCATTGCTAAAGTTATGAACAAGTATGAGAAAACCTACCTAAGCGTAGAAGGGCATACAGATAGCACAGGGCAAGATAGCTACAACATGAACTTATCGCGCGAACGTGCTCAAAGTGTAAAAGCTTACTTAGCCAACCAAGACATTATGGCAGCGCGTATTAGCACTAGCGGCTTTGGTGAAACACGCCCAATTGCCACTAACGATACTGCAAATGGCCGTGCTCAAAACCGCCGTGTAGAAATTCAAATAGTGCCAAACACAGAGGGTTAATCCTTATTAAACTGTAATTCACACAGCTTTTGATACAACGGGTTACTTGCGACTAATTCTTGGTGAGTGCCCGTTGCAATAATTTCGCCATTCTCCATGACTACAATCATATCTGCGTGGATAACTGTTGCTAGCCTATGCGCAATTATAAGCGTGGTTCTATTTTGCATTAAGTGCTCAAGCGCGGCTTGAACATGGTGCTCGCTTTGCGCATCGAGTGCGCTGGTTGCTTCATCAAGAAGGAGTATTTCAGGGTCTTTTAAAATAGCCCTAGCAAGTACAATACGCTGCTTTTGCCCACCCGATAACCTAACGCCTTGCTCGCCTAAAAAGCTGTTGTAACCTTGTGGTAATTGTTTAATAAATTCATCGGCATGAGCATGTTTTGCAGCAGCGTATACTTGTTCATCAGTGGCGTTTGGATTGCCGTAACGAATGTTATGCATTACATCTGAGCTAAATAAAATAGGGTTTTGTGCCACCATGCCCATTTTATCGCGCAGAGTGTTTAAAGAGAGCGACTTAATATCAATATCGTGAAATTTTATTGCGCCACTAGCTGGGTCGTAAAAGCGCTGTAGTAGCTCAAATAAGGTTGTTTTACCTGCGCCAGATGGGCCAACAATAGCGACTGTTTGACCTTGCGAAATGCTTAAGCTTATTTTGTTAAGTGCACTGACATCCGGGCGAGACGGATAATTAAAGCTGATATTTTCAAGCGAGATTGCAGGTAAACTTGCGTTATTTTGTAGCTGAGCGTCTTGCGGGTTTTCAGGATTTTCAATTTCACTTTTTACCGCAAGTAATTCAAGTAAGCGGGCGGCTGCGCCTGCCGCTCTTTGCAATTCGCCGTACACTTCTGCAACCGTTGCCACCGACATTGCCACCATAATAGCGTAAAACACAAACGCACCCAGTTCACCCCCGGTCATAGTGCCTGCCAGTACATCACTGCCGCCAACCCAAAGCATTGCGCTAATGGCACTAAAGGTTAAAAATATTACAGCGGCAATTAAAAACGAGCGCTGTTTAATGCGGCTTTTGGCAACGTTGAAGGCTTTTTCGGTTTCAAGTGCAAAAGCATGTTGCTCTTGTGTTTCGTGGCTATAGCTTTGTACCACTTTAATATTTTGAATGATCTCGCCGGCATAGGTGCTTATATCGGCAATGGCGTCTTGACTCGAGCTTGCAAGTTTACGCACCTTTTTGCCAAATACCATCATCGGCACTAATACCAGCGGCACACACGCAACCACTACGAGCGTAAGCTTTAAGTTGGTAATTAATAACATTACCAAACCGCCAACCAGCATTAATGCGCTACGCAGCGCCATAGAAAACGATGAGCCAATAATTGATTGCAGTAAAGTGGTGTCGGTTGTTAAACGCGACATAAGCTCGCCACTGCGGTTTTCTTCAAAGTAGCTTGGGTGCAAAGTAACAATGCGATTAAACACGGCTTTACGAATATCGTTACTGACTCGCTCGCCAATCCACGACATTAGATAAAAGCGGCTAAAGGTGCCTACAGCCAATAAGCTAATTAAACCAATAAGTACCAATACAGCTTGTTGAAGTTGCGCTTGAGAGCCCGCAATAAAGCCATGATCTATAACAAACTTAACGCCTTGGCCTAACGATAAATTAACGCCAGCCGTTACTAATAAAGCGCCAAGGGCTGCTATAACCATCCATTTATAGGGTTTTATAAATGCAAAAATAGGCAATAAACTGCTAAAGGCAGCTTTTTCGGTTGCGGGGGTACTGTTTGGCATAGTGGATTCTTTTTATAAGTTGAGGTATAGATATGGCATCATTGGATTAAAAATCAATAGCTTTAAAAATCATCAATAAGGAATCGTTATGACAAGCAACATAGTAACAGGCCAATTTACGGTGGCATTAACCCCACTAGATGGCTATGCCAAAGGACAAAACGGCATTAATTTAGGGCGTATGTCGATTGATAAAACATTTACAGGCAAGCTTAATGCTTCTAGCCAAGGCGAAATGTTAAGCGCTATGACACCTGTGCAAGGCAGTGCTGGTTATGTAGCAATAGAGCAAGTAATAGGCGAACTTGAAGGCAAAAAAGGCAGCTTTGTATTACAGCATTTTGGCACTATGGATAAAGGCCAAGACAGCCTAATTTTAACTGTAATTTCCGACTCAGGCACTGATGAGCTAGAAGGATTAGCCGGTAGTATGAAAATACGCATTGAAAACGGTGTACATTACTACGATTTTCAATACACGTTATAAGATACACAGGGATTTAAATGCAAAAAGTAATCGAATTTAGAAAGACCCGCTTTATGGGTGGGGTAAATATAGCGGCGCTGAATGATCGCATACAGGAATTAAATCAAGATGGCTGGAAAGTAATTAGCGCAGTGCCAATAACCGGTTTTTATGGGCAAGTGCATGGTTATACATTATTTATTGAAATTGACGAGCTGTAAATGACTCTTTCTATGTGGTTAGGCCTAGTTGCTATTTGTATGATGGGCGCAATGTCGCCGGGTCCAAGCCTTGCGGTTGTATTAAAGCATTCGCTCAACGGCAGTATGAAAAATGGCATGCTAGCGGCGCTAAGTCATGGTATTGGAGTGGGACTATATGCGGGAGCCTCATTACTTGGCTTGGGTGCGTTAATGCTACAGTTTCCTACTGTGTATCAGGTGTTAGTGTATTTAGGCGCTGCCTATTTAGCTTACCTAGGAATTAAAATTTTATTGTCTAAACCCAACAATGATGAACTTAAAATACAAAATAGCGAAGTGAGTAGTATTAAAGCATTACAAGATGGGTTTGCCATTGCCTTTTTAAATCCCAAACTTGCTATTTTCTTTTTAGCCTTGTTTTCACAGTTTATTGATCCAGAAAATCTTACCCTAAGCATTGCAATGGTGATGTGTTTAACTGTATTTGTGATTGATACCGGTTGGTACTTACTTGTTGCCGCCCTAACAGAGTTTTCTAAAAACCGTTTTGGGTTTACCAAACACAATCCATGGTTAGACAAAGTACTGGGTTTTATATTTGTTGCCTTAGCCATTAGGGTGGTAGTGAGTATTTAAGCTATTGCTAGCTAAATTGCTCAAAATAGCTGCAGCCTAAGCAGGCTATACTGCATACGTATTCATCACAAAATGTTCACCTTTTGGTTACAATTTGTTGGTTGTGTTTTTACTGCACTGACACACCACACAAAACAATAACCAAAAGGCACACACATGCAAAAGTTTAAATTAAATGCGCTCATGCTGGCATTATTTGCCGCCAATAGTGCTATTGCAGCTACTGAAGAACCACCTGAAGAGACGAGTAAACCCGCTCAAGTTCAAACCGATGTAGAAGTGATTGAAGTGCGCGGCTTTAGTCGCAGCTTAATTCAATCGCTTAACCAAAAGCGATTTAGCGATACGGTGTCAGAACAAATTTCTGCTGATGACCTAGGCGCATTGCCTGATATTTCAATGGCCGATGCACTGACTCGTTTACCGGGTATTTCAGCTGTGCGCACTGGCGGGCAGGCTGCACAAATTAATATACGCGGGCTGTCGGGCGGCTTTGTATTTTCAACACTTAACGGTCGTGAGCAGGTATCTACAAGTGGTAGCCGCAGTATTGAGTTTGACCAATACCCATCAGAATTAATTAGCTCTGCGGCAGTATATAAATCGCCAAAGGCATCGCTTATAGAAGGTGGTGTGGCAGGTACGGTAGAGCTTGAAACAGCCAGCCCACTCAATAATGATCAAAAGCATAAATTTGTAGCTAATGTGCGCGGTATGTATAACGACCGTGCATCTGAGGTATCGGATGCCACTGAGTTTGGTGACCGAATTAGCTTTTCGTATCAAGGTAAATATTTAGACGATACATTAGGTGTAGCACTGGGGTTTGCGCGTTTATTTCAGCCAAGTGTAGCAACACAGTTTATTGGCCTTGCATACAACGATAGAAAAGATGTTGATGGCGCACCAAACGACACAAATGGCCCCATAGATAGCCCAGAAAGTGAATACATTAGCGAGGGCTTTGAGCTACAGCATTTAGGCGGTGAAGAAACCCGTAATGGCTATTTGGCTGCCATAGAGTGGGCACCGGTAGATAATTTTAAATTAAAAGGTGATGCGTTTTTATCGCGCTTTGATAAAGAGTCATTTGCCCGCGGTTTTAGGGTTAAATTAGGCGGCCCATCTGCAGCATACGCAAATGCGCAACTTGATGGTAATGCTGTAATTGGTGCTGCTGTTAATCGTACTTCGAAAAGTTATACCCGTGTTGAAATAGTGAATGACGACAACCAAGATTTTGACGAAGTAGACAGCTTTGGCGTTAATGCCGATTGGCAAGTAACCGATAGACTAAATGTTAATGCTGATGTAGCGCTTTCTCGCGCAAAAAGTAATTTTAGAAACGGTTTGTTGTGGAGCTTAGTGGCTGAAGATGCCAATGCAGAAACGCCGGTATTTGATAACAACGTTGCAATTAACTATCAATTAAATGGCTTAAATTTACCTGACGTTGGGTTTAATCAGGCGGCCGCCTTTAGCGATATAGACCGAGTAATGGTCAGTAAATATGGTATTTACCCTGATCAAACCGAAGATGAAGTAACGGCATTTAGACTCGATTTTAAATACGAGCTAGAAAGCGATATTTTTAGCTCAGTAGAATTTGGTGCACGCTATTCAGATAGAGAATACAGCCGAAAGCGCTCGGTGTTTGAGTACGGTAACGACGGGGCATTTTCAACAACGCAGCCCCCTTTGCGTTTAACCGACGATATGGCATCAGTGGTTGATTGGCAGGGCGACTTTAGTTATTTCCCATCGTATTTAGCCATTGATTTAGATAAAGCACTTAATGCATGGTTTCCAGATGGCACGCCAGAACCCGTTCAAACATGGGGCAACGCCGATGGCGTAGACGACGCGCAAGGTTACACAACTAACTATTCGTGGTCAGTGTTACAAAGCGGTTCGGTGTTTGAAGATGTGCTAGCCGCGTACGTGATGGTAAACATTAACACGCAAATTGCCGGCCTTGACCTATCAGGTAATGTGGGTGTGCGCCGTATCGAAACCGACCAATCAGCAACCGTACTTGAAAATGTAGCAGGCGATGCGCGCTTAGGTGCGCAAAATATTGTTGATGAGAACGGCATTGTTAATGACTTATACGCGCCTAATGTATTAGGCACTAAATATACAGATTACCTGCCTTCGCTAAATTTAAACCTGCAACTTAACGACAATTCACTTGTACGCTTTGCTGCGGCTAAAGTCATGTCGCGTGCACCAATTAACCGTTTAGCGGGCGATGCCAGCGCAAACGTAAGTGACGATGGTGTTATTAACGGTTCAAGTAATAACAACCCATTTTTAAAACCCTTTTATGCTGACCAGTACGACTTATCTTACGAATATTATTTTGAAGAAGGTAACGGCACTGTTGCTGCGGCGTTATTTTATAAAAATATAGACTCGTTTGTTGAAACGTTATCGATTGAGAACTTCGACTTTAAAGGTAATGGCTTTAATGTCCCTGACTCTATAGAAGATCCGGTCAGTGGTGAGCAAGTTGCTACAACAAACGGTATTTACACCACGGCAGTTAATAATGGCGAAGGTGGCTACATTAGAGGGCTAGAGCTTGCCTATACGCAAGTGTTTACCTTTTTACCAGAGCCATTTAATGGCTTAGGCGCTAATGCAAGTTACTCATACACCGAAAGTGAAATTGAATCGATAACCAGTTTAGGGGGCGATACTCTCGTTCAATCTTTACCTGGGTTATCTAATAATGTGCTTAATGCTACGTTATTTTATGCTTTAGACGATTTTGAAACCCGCCTTAATGTACGTTACCGCGATGAGTTTGTATCAGAGCAGGTTGCCATTAACGAACAAGTGGTTAATTTTGATGCTGAAACAGTCATCGATTTTCAAACGTCTTATCGCTTTAGCGATTCACTCACCATGCTTTTGCAAGTTAATAACTTAACCGATGAACCAACCCAAAGTTACTTTGGCTCAGAGCAGCGAACAGGGACTACTCAGTACTTTGGTCGTCAGTTTTATCTTGGTTTTACATACAGTCATTAATTAGCAAACGGAGCGTTTAAAAATGAAAATTATAACAATGTCTAAATATTTGCTAATAGCCTTAGGGTTAATGATATTAGCAGGATGTGGTGGGACAGATGAAGTTGAGTCGGGGCAGCAGCTTTTAACCTGTAATGTGCCACAAGTACCAAACGAAGCAGGCTCGCAATGTGTGGACCCTGAGCCTATAACGTGTGCAGCGCCTACTGTACCGGATGATAAAAACGAAAGCTGTGTAGTGGGCGCCGACCCAACATTGCCTGATCCTATTGTATTTGCTGGTGAAGGTGAGGCAGTTTTATTTTATAACCGTTTAGCCGACGATAACTACGAAGGTTACCGATTACATTCGTGGAATAACGATGTGTGTGATGCTTACGCACCTCCGTTTGACACGAGCGATTGGGCTAACGGCCATGAATACGATGGGATTGACCCAAACTACGGTGCCTACTGGATAATTGACCTCAAAGAAGGTTATAACGAGTGTGCTAACTTTATTGTGCACATTGGCACAGAAGGATCGGGTAAAGCGTTTGGTGATGTTGATTTAACCATGCCGCTTATGCAAGACGATGAAAAGTTTCAGCGTATGAACTTTACCATTCATGGTGAGCCTTCGGTGTTTGAATACCCTATTTTAAGCTTGGGCGAACGTCCGGTGGCGATAGATGGTGCATCAGCACATTGGATTGATTTAAATACAGTATTATATAAGCCAAGTAATGAGCTTACACAAATCATTAAGTTACATTCTTCAGCAGCCGCTGACTTGGTGGTTGATTTAGACACTGGGCTAAATGGTGAAACCGTTGAGCTGACTGCAAGCGAGTTAAGTGATGAGCAAGCTGCAAAAGTACCACACTTAACGGATTGGACTGCTTATGAAGGTAGTTGGGATGCAGACGCTGCAAAGCAGCTTATAAAGCAACAGCTTGTTGTTGCAGGCTACGATGCCGATGGCAAGCTACTAGAAGCAACCTTTGTACAAACCGCTAAAGCACTCGATGCCCTTTACACACAAGGCGAAGACGATGCTAACGAGGCATTACTTGGCGTAAATTATGGCAATAACACGATTGATGTAACTGTGTGGGCACCCACCGCTAATAACATGGTGCTAAACGTGTTTGATGATGCAAAAACACAAGTGCACTCCACGCCAATGACATTAAATACGCAGACAGGTATTTGGCAAGTAAGTTTAGATACGCAATATGACCGCCATTACTATCGCTTTAATTTTGATGTTTACCACCCACTGACTCAGCAAATAGAGTCGCTATGGAGTACAGACCCTTACTCACTCAATGTATCTGCCAATGGCTTATACAGCCAGCTGATTAATTTAGCCGATGAAGACACTAAACCAGAAGGCTGGGATGAGCGTATCGTGCCTACGATTACTAACCCAGAAGATGCGGTTATTTATGAAGGCCATGTACGTGATTTTAGTGTGCGTGATCAATCAGTAAGCGAAGCAAACCGTGGTAAATACCTCGCATTCACTGAACTTGAAAGCGTGCCAATGCAGCACCTTAAGCAACTAGCTGACAAAGGTTTAACGCATTTTCACTTACTACCAGTCACTGACATTGGCACCATTGAGGAAGATGCGGATAAGCGCGTTGAAATCACTGACACCCTAGGTAAGTTATGTGAGCGAATAGACGATACCGCCGATGCTTGTAAAATCGAAGATAAAAACAGCATCATTGCTGATTTAATGCAAAGCTACTTCCCGGGTTCTGATGATGCTCAAGCACTTGCCAGCGCGATGCGTGATTTAGACGGCTTTAACTGGGGTTACGACCCGCATCACTTTATTGCTCCTGAAGGCTCGTATGCTTCAAGCAGCGAGGGCATTGCTCGGGTTAAAGAGACACGCGCCATGGTGCAATCACTGCAAGAAGTCGGTCTTCGTGTGGTTCTTGATGTGGTATACAACCACACAACCTCATCAGGCATTTGGGAAAAGTCAGTGTTTGATAAACTCGTGCCTGGTTATTACCACAGATACAATGAAGTATCAGGCACGATAGAGCGCTCAACCTGTTGTGAAAACACAGCAACTGAACATGTGATGATGGACAAGTTTGTTAGCGATTCACTGGTCATACTTGCTCGCGACTTTGGTTATGACAGTTTCCGTTTTGATGTAATGGGCCACATACCTAAATCCTCAATTTTAGCAGCGCGTGAAGCGGTGCAAGCTGTTGACCCTGACAACTACTTTTATGGCGAAGGCTGGGATTTTGGTGAAGTGGCTAATAACCGATTGTTCACTCAAGCTAAGCAAGCTGATATGGCAGGCTCTGAAGTTGGCACATTCAATGACCGCATCCGTGAGGCTGTGCGCGGTGGGGCTATGTTTAGCAATAACCCGACCGATGGTAATTTAGCAGACCAAGATACTCTGCGTTTATCACTGGCGGGTAATTTACAAAACTATATCCTGAAAGACTTTAAAGGTAATTCGGCAAAAGGTAATAGCTTTAGCTGGAATACGCAGCCGACGGCTTATGCTTTAGACCCAGCAGACACCATTAACTACGTATCAAAGCATGATAGAGAAACACTGTGGGATCAGTTGCAATATAAGCATGCATCAAGCATGAGTATTGAGCAACGTGTGCGCGCGCACAATGTGGCATTGTCGATTCCACTTATGAGCCAAGGCATCCCATTTATGCAATTGGGCGCTGATTTACTGCGTTCTAAGTCAATGGACCGTGATAGCTATAATGCCGGTGATTGGTTTAATGCTGTTGATTTAACCAAAGAGAATAATAACTGGAACATTGGTTTACCTAACGCAGAGAAGAACCAAGAAAAATGGTCTGAAATTATGCCTATCTCTGCTAATGCAGATGCACAGGCAATGCCGCAAGACATAGCTTATGCAGGTGATGTATTTCAAGAATTCTTGGCTATCCGCAGCGCAAGCCCGTTATTTAGATTAACAACTGAACAAGATGTTATCGACCGTGTCGGATTTCACAATGTGGGTAAAAACCAGCAGCACGGCTTAATTGTAATGAGCATTGATGATGGTGAAGAACTCACAGACTTAGACCCAGCACTTGATGCGCTTGTTGTGATAATTAACGCAACCGAGCAAACTCTTAGCCATACTATTGCCACTGCAGCGGGTTTTGAATTACATGACGTATTAAAAAACAGTGTTGATGCAAGCATGGCCAGCGCCAATTTTGCCGAAGGCGATAACGAAGGCACATTCACTGTACCGCCTTATACGTTAGCTGTTTTTGCTAAAAACCAAGGTGAGAGCCAAGGTACTGGTTTAAGTGCAAATGCAACCGTAGGCGCACCTGATGTAGTACCTTATGGCAGCAACGCTGTGTTTGTTCGTGGTACGTTAAACGACTGGGGCACACGTGATGCATTTGAATATATTGGCGAAGGTGAATACCGTATAGCAATTGCACTCAGTGCTGGCGATTACGAATTTAAAATTGCCTCAGAAGATTGGTCTACGGTTGATTTTGGTGCGCTTTCTGATGCCGATAAAGACGTTGTAGAAAACCAAAGTGAGCCACTAACGCGCTCAGGTGCCAACATGATCTTTAATGCAGCCATTGATGCAACTTATGTATTTTCGCTTGATGCTTCAAACCCTGAAAATCCAACGCTTACTTTATTCAACGAAGAGCCATTTGTAGGCACCGCTATTTATGTGCGCGGTACGCTTAATGATTGGGGAGTAACCGATGAGCTGAGCTATCAAGGCAAAGGCATTTACACCTTTACTAAAACACTGAGCGCTGCAAGCTATGAATTTAAAATAGCGTCAGAAGATTGGAGCACGGTTGATTATGGCTCTGGCGAGGGGGATGCAAGTGTGATGATAGGCACAGCAGAGCAGTTATCGGTTGCGGGCGCAAATATGACCTTAGATATTGCCGAGCAAGGTGAATACCAGTTTGTATTTGATGCCAGTGATTTAAATAATGTAACGCTCAAAGTACTTAACGCTGAAATGTTTGCACAAACACCGGTGTTTATTCGCGGCAGTTTAAATGGATGGGGAACAGACAACCCACTGATGTACGAGGGTAATGCGGTTTACTCTACATCCATAGAGTTAGAAGCGGGCGACTATGAATTTAAAGTAGCGTCTGAAGATTGGAGTACCGTTGATTATGGCGGAGCAGGTGATGCACCTGTAGCCACCATTGGTGAACTTACTTCACTCGAAGCTATAGGTGCCAATATAGCACTGAATATTACCGAACAAGGTACTTACACCTTTAAGGTAATAGGTCCAGATAGAGAAAATGTGAGCATACTTATAAACAAACAGTAGCAGTTATATTTTCCCAGACCTAAGCCGAGCATAATCCTGCTCGGCTTTTTTAATGCCTCACTAATACATAATTAAAAGCATATTAAAAACGGGTGTTAACCCATGGTATTCGCGTTCTAATGCAAAAATAAACTTTATGTAAAGTGAAGCCAGTTCAGAACTGAGGTGGAAGATATTTTTTGTTTAAAGGGGGGGGGGTTATAAAAGGAAGTGTGACAATTTATTTCAGTGTAATAAGTTAAATTGCATTAAAGTTACTGTTCACGTAACTTAAGTAACTAAAGGCGTAAAAACGACCTAGTACAGGGTATACGCTCTCATTAAATTAAGGATAAATTTATGAATAACCACGTTTTAAAAAGCGCAACTTTCGACCCCAAAGTGCAGCAATACTGGATGTTAATGGCCACTTTTTTTAGTGTACTAGCACTGGTGACGATTCCGTTGTTACCTATTGTTTTGGCGATTGTGTGGCTAGTGGGAGGGCGAATATTGGCGGCTATGTCGGCACAATTACTCACGCAAAAACTCGTTGTAAAACGCGGCGTGTTTTTTAAAGAAGAAAAATCGATACCACTTGAAAAAATAACCGATGTAGGCCTAAGTCAAGGCCCAATAATGCGCATGTTTGGACTGTATCGTTTAAGTTTTGAAACAGCAGGGCAGTCTGGCCACGGTGCATTAGTGTCATTACTTGGTGTTGAAAATGCCAGTGAATTCAGAGAAGCCATACTTGAGCAAAAAGATAACTTAACTGCAAACACACCAGCAAAATCATCAAATGAAGAAACCCCGCAAAGCCAAGTAGAGCTAATACGTACACTTACCTATAGCGTAAAAAACATAGAGAATATGCTTGTTACGCTACTTGATGAAAAAAAATAGCTTTTGTCTACACAAAAAATACACTTACTAAGGAAC
>NZ_BADX01000087.1:0-2792 GCF_000241365.1 Pseudoalteromonas sp. BSi20480
TTTTTTATATCGGCATAGGCAGTTACTTTATTTCGTCCATTCTTTTTAGATTGATACATAGCTTTATCTGCAGCTTCTATCCAGCGCTCATGGTCTTTAAACTCATTACTGAAACAGGCAAAACCAATACTCACTGTTACTTTCACTTCAAGTTGTTTATACATAACAGGACTTTGCTCAATTAATACCCTTAAGCGTTCAGCAAAAATTTCAGCCCCCTTTTCATCGGTATCTAATAAAGTAACTACAAACTCCTCACCACCGTACCTTCCTGCGATGTCAGTTTCGCGTAGTGTCGTTTTTAAAAGTTTTGACAAGTGGCGTAGTGCTTCATCACCACACGTGTGGCCATATTCATCATTTACGACTTTAAATCGATCGATATCAAACATCAGCAATGCACTAGAACCGCCATTGCGCTTAGTACGCAAAAACTCTTGCTTGAGCGTACTCTCCCAATGACCACGGTTATACAATTGAGTAAGGCTATCTGTTTGGCTTACTTGCTCTAGGCGGGCATTTAAATCCTCTAATTCTTTTTTATTTACCGCAATATCAGTTACATCATATAAGATAATACATATATGACTGACTTCTGCACGAATATTAGTTAAAGGTATAAAGGTTGCATTTTGATACATATACTCGGCTTTACCAGTGATAGGACGGTAATTTTTAAACCTAAATATATAAGGTTGCTGTTCCCATATTGTGAATGAGCGATTTTTTAAAACAAATACGGATTCAGATTTACTTCTAAACCATTTTTCGTCTATTGCAGGAAACAAATCAAATAAATCTTTATGCTTTACCGCACTTGGTAATAAGCCGGAATGGTTTTCCATGAACCCATTCCAAACACACACTCGGTAATCTCTATCAAGTACAACAAGACCCACATCAACGGTATTAAACATATCCATTAACCAATGGATCTCATTCATATCTAAATCAGCAGCCATAACTTAATCTTCTAATAGGTAAGCAACTTTGTATTTCAAAGTTTTTAGTGAGTCTTCGGTAAATAACAACATTAAATCACAGTTTATGTTGTGATTTTCAATGCCATAGCTAATTTCAATTGCAAGAGTGCGTTGCCAACGAGACTTGTTTGCTTTTACCAGTTCAGACACATCTCTATGCTGACCTAACACAATTGGGTGTCCTTGGCTGAATGACATGTCGAGCTGCTTAGAAAGACCCGTAAGAATTGCACCAATAAGGATATTACTAATATCCATTAGTAGCTCAAGCTCAACGTTATCGGTGAGTACACCGTCATAATTCATTAAAGACGCAATTTCTTTAAAACTAGAATCGTTGAGTAATAATAATGCTTCGCCAGATACACCACCACCTATAAAGCCCTGGCACACACCAGAAGTAGACGCATTATTATCTATGGAGCGAAGTGCCATATCTAGCTCACTCACCTCGAGAATATTTACATTAGGGATTGGTAATTCGACAAATACATTGAGTAACCTTGCTAGTAAGTCACCAGCCTGCCCCATTGCGACATTCGTCAGTTCTTGGTAGATGTCTCGAACGTCAGGGTCAACTTGCTCACCTAATGCATGGGACAAGCGTTCACGCATAGCTTTGTCTTTAATTCCATGATGCTCTATTATTTCGGCAAGCTTTTCTGGTGAGCAGGGTTTTTGAATAAAATCGATAGCGCCTAAATCAAGCACTCGTTGGTGGGCATTAGGTTGTATGTCACCAGATACCACAACAGTAAGCACATTTAAACCTAACTCTTTCATTGCCATCAACACTTCATACCCGTCCATTTCAGGCATGTTTAAATCAAGGAATAGAATTTCTGGGTCAACCGCTTTTATTTGCTTTATGCAATCAACACCGTTAATTGCAAACTCAACCTTTATGTCCCAGTCTTCCGGCAATGAGCGAGCTAACTGGCGCCTCGCTAATTTGGAATCATCACATACTAATACTGATGTTGGCATACTATCTCTCTATTTTTAAACCAAGTATTAACATCACAAAATGATAGTGGCTTTTATTTTTATTATTTAAGATATTTTTTGTAACTATATGTTAATCAAAGTTTCAGCGGTTTACAATTTATAAATCTCATAACTAATTCTTAGCAAGCAAGAACGCATAATCGCTTGGTTACTCATACGCAGTATAATACACTGTCACTTATTGCGTTAATTTAAAAGGAAATACCTTATGTATCGTACGTTCGCGTTTGTACTGAGTGCATTTTGCTCCGTTGCTATGGCAGCCGATTACCCAGAAAATACACTAGATGCAGGAAAAGTTTCAGTACAGGGCAAACCAATTACTTTAATGGGCGAAGGTGTCTCAGTAGGTGAAAGTGCGCCTGACTTTAAAGTAGTTGATGGTAACTTTACGCCTGTAACGCTCAAAAACTACAAAGGGCAAGCATTACTAATTAGCGTAGTACCAAGTTTAGATACCGGTGTGTGTAGTTTACAAACTAAACACTTTAACGAAAAAGTGGCGCTAGAATTTCCAAGTATTGAAATATTGACTGTAAGCGCTGATTTACCGTTCGCCCAAAAACGATTTTGTAAAGCAGAGAACATAGATAAAGTCATCACATTATCTGATTCGGTATGGCGTGATTTTGGCCAAAAATATGGTGTGATTATAAAAGATATGGGGCTTCTAACGCGCTCTATTTTTATACTCGATAAGAGCCACAAAGTGATTTATAAGCAATTAGTGAGTAACCTATCTACCGAGCCAGAATATGACAGCGTAATAGAAAAGCTTAAAACCTTATAGGTCTTTCTGTA
>NZ_BADX01000086.1:0-924 GCF_000241365.1 Pseudoalteromonas sp. BSi20480
GGCCGGACTCGAACCGGCACTCCTTTCGGAAGGGGATTTTGAATCCCCCATGTCTACCAATTTCATCACGCTGGCATCATTTTTCTTTAACCTTCTAAACACGAGAAGATAAAGAAAAACCACTTTAGAGCTTAGGATTATTTATGTGCCTTCGTCTCTATGCCAAGCATTATACAAACAATAGGGTTAGCAGCAAGCCTTTTATTACATAAGCATGATCAACCGCTTAACATTTAGGCAACTCTTAACATTTAAAAAAATTAAAGCGTCATGTAAATAAAGCACTTTAAAATACAGATATTATTTAAACCAATAGTTAAATGATACCAACATACTATAGCGCTTAGTATTTTTGCGCTTTTTTGCTAAACTAGCCACACATTAACAGTGAGAGTAATTTTATGTCGGGTGAGTTTCCACGTGCTGGTTTTTGGCGCCGTTTTGCGTCGCTAATATACGACTCTTTAGTCGTCATTTCATTATCTATGCTAACCGCTATTTTGTACTTTGCTGCAATTCAAGTTTTAATTTCTACGGGCCTTATTGAACAAACCGAAGGTCAAGACCCTGCTACATTTATAGAGAATTCACCTTTACTAGATGGCATTCGCAGTGCGTTGTTTGTGGGTGTTAATGTTATATTTTTTAGTTACTTTTGGACCAAAAGCGGTCAAACAATTGGTATGCGAGCATGGCGATTAAGAGTACAAACCAACGATGGCAATTTAATTAGTTGGTCGCAATCTGTTATTCGCTGCATGGGCGCGTTACTTGGTTTAGGTAACTTAGTTGTGTTAGTTGATTTTAAAAACAAAAAAGCGTTACAAGATTACTTATCTAAAACAGAGGTTGTTGCTCTTTCAAAAGAAGAGAACAAACGTATATACCGCGAGCTCGATTAATATATACACAGTAATAAAACCT
>NZ_BADX01000085.1:0-44768 GCF_000241365.1 Pseudoalteromonas sp. BSi20480
ACTTCTTCTATATTCCTATATTCCTATATTCCTATATTCCTATATTCCTATATTCCTATATTCCTATATTCCTATATTCCTATATTCCTATATTCAAATTAGCTTAAAACACCCACTGTAAACTTGTTCCCTGTGTTTTTAGCCAATCTGATGCAATTTTATGATCAGGAAAAAATGCCTCTACTCTAGCCCAAAAGTCCTTACTGTGGTTTAAATACTGCAAATGAGCAAGTTCATGCACTATTACATAATCAATCACGGCATGAGGAGCCCCTATTAGGTGTAAATTAAAAGTTAGTTCTCGCCTGCTGTTGCAACTCCCCCAACGGCGCTTATATATGGCAATACTTAATTTTTGAGGCAATTCTTCTTTCATTATTTTGCAATAATAGTTAATACGCATTTCAATATACGCCGCCAACTTCTCTTCTAAATACTGTTTAATCAAACTTTCGTATTTACCATTGTAATTTTTTACTCTAGTAGAGTGTGTTACTAACAAAACATTATTGTGCTCTTGAATATCAGATAATGAGCTTTCTAAAAAACTTAATTTAACCCAGTCAGAAAATATCTTAATTTTATTATGTATAAGGGGATACTGCTTAATATCGACTGCATTAAGCTGCTTTTTTAATTGTGCTTCAATCCAGGGTTGCTTTTCAAGTAACCAGCTATCGATTTGTTTTTGGGCAACATTATGGGGGGGCATATACAGTGACAGATTGATCATGAACCTTTATAGCGACTGTTTTTCTTCGTTTACTTTTTTTTAGTTGGTAATCAAACACTGCTTTCTCTCATTGACCTAATTTTAAGTATTCACTACAAATATTTATGCGCTAATCTGATGCAACCCTATTTTGGTTATCATCTGTGTCATTCATATGATAGCAAAATGCTTCTCTATCAGTTTGACAAAATAAATATAAAAAATAATAACTTGAAAACTATACGTTAAAAAATTGAAACAAACTCATTTTTTATACCGCTCTAGTTAATTAAGTATTTATTTATATGATGAATATATTAAACTGGATACCTAAAGACTAATTTTTGAGCCAATATGCTATCTGCATTTTTTATTACAGACCACGACCCTAGCCTAGTAGTTAACGGCGTTTACGACCCTCTTTTAGTATCTATATCTGTTTTAATAGCAATATTTGCTTCTTTTTTTACAACCCGATTGATTGATTTAGCCAAAGAAACAAAATTTCATAATTATGAACGCCTAGCAAAATTTACTGCCGCAGCAATATTTTCGGCCGGTATTTGGAGTATGCACTTTATCGGTATGCTGGCCTTCTCGCTCTGCACAAATATTAAATACGACCCAACAATAACTATATTGTCTTTTCTTCCTGCTTTTTTTGCTTGCCTATTTGCAATTTCTATTTTAATTAACAATAAAGCGAGCTTCAAAATACTTGGTTTATGTTCTGTATTATTAGGCGCAGGCATTGGCACAATGCATTATAGCGGCATGGCCGCTATGGAGTTGGCTCCTTTATTACGCTACGACCCACTTATGTTTGTTTTATCAATATTTGTTGCAATAGCACTTTCTTTTATTGCTCTTTATAGTCGATTTAACTTAGATAAATTTTTCCCTACATTAACGCCTCTACAAAGCCGCACCATAAGCGCAATTATTTTGGGCCTTGCTGTTGCAGGAATGCACTATATGGGCATGGCAGCAACCCGTTTTGTTGCAACTTCGCCACTGCTATTCGATGATATTAACGCATCCGCCGGTCTTACATTTGTCGCAATTGCTGTTGCTACAGCAACGGTTGCTATTACAAGCGTCGTGGCGGTTATTAACGGAATGGTTCGTTATAAAATGTTGCTAGAAGAAAAGTCTGCCGATGAGTCTCGTCTGAATGCCATACTCGAAACAGCCATCGATGCCATAGTAACGATTGATCACAGAGGGCATATTTTAAGTTTTAATGCCTCAGCCACACATATTTTTGGCTGGCAAGAACATGAAGTAAAAAACAAAAATATAAAAATGTTAATGGATGAAAAGCTCGCTAAGCATCACGATGAATACCTCTCTAATGCAAAAGATGTTAACTCAAACAAGGTGCTCGGTGTAAACCTTGAAATTTTTGCAAAACACAAAGAAGGCCATCTTTTTCCTATTAGAATAGGCATTGGTGAAGTTAACCAGCCAGGACAAACCCCACTTTATGTTGGTTATATCACTGATTTAACCGAACAACGTGAATTACAACGCAGCCTTGTTGAAAAAGAGCAAAAATACCGTTCTTTAATAAACAATATGCCGGGTGCTGTATTTAGATGCAGGCTAGATGATAATTGGAGTATGTTATTCATAAGCCCAAGTATTTTAGAGTTAACAGGTTATCAATCAGATGAATTTACTGAGCATTGCTTAGAGTTTAACGACCTTATTTTAAAAACTGACCAACAGGCAGTAATAGATGCAGTAACTTCAGCAGTTAAAGAAAAGCGCCAATATTCTATCGAATATAGAATTCGTCATAGAAATGGTAAAGTTTTATGGTTATTAGACCAAGGTAGTTTTTACTTTAATAATAAAGACGAAGCTCAGTGGATAGATGGCGTGTTTGTTGATATCACCGAGCGTAAAGAGTACGAAGAGAAGCTCGAAAAAGCGAAACTCATCGCTGAAGAAGCCGCACAAGCAAAACAGTCGTTTATGGCTAATATGAGCCACGAAATACGCACCCCTATGAACTCTATTATCGGCTTTAGCGACCTGCTCATGGATACACCACTCAATAATGAGCAGCAAAAGCACCTTGTTACCGTTAATAACGCAGCCCGTTCGCTTCTTCGCTTGCTTAACGAGGTACTCGATTCAGCTAAATTAGAACGTGGTAAGTTGACCATTGAGGCAGTTCACTTTAGCCTTAAACCCGTTATAGACAGCATCATTTCAACGTTTTGGTTAGAAGCAAAAAAGAAAGATCTTTTACTTCATCTTATTATTAAAGAATCAGTGCAAAATACCTATTACGGTGATCCAGACAGGTTAAGACAGATTTTAACTAACCTTATTGGCAATGCGATTAAGTTTACAGAGCATGGCTCTGTGACCATTACCGTAAGCACCACACAAAATGGGCATTTATTTTTTGAAGTACAAGACACCGGCATTGGGATTGAAAAGGATAGAGTGAGCGCTATTTTTCAACCTTTTGTCCAAGCTGACGGAACGACTACCCGCCGCTTTGGTGGTACAGGGCTTGGAACAACTATCAGCAAACAACTTGTTGAGCTGATGGGGGGAACTATAAATTTAGTCAGTGAAATAAATAAAGGCACCTGCTTTTATTTTTCGCTTCCTCTTAAAGTGGGTGATGAAGAAAAAATTGACTATTTTGATGGCCTTCATACACAGTTACCTGCCCTAAGAATTTTGGTCGTTGACGACATAGAACAAAATACTGAGCTTCTCTCGTTATTACTTTCCAGGGATCATCATGCGGTTACAAAAGCGAGTAATGGTCTTGAGGCAATTGACACCTTCAAACAACACGATTTTGATGTCATTTTAATGGATATTCACATGCCAGAATGTGACGGTATTGAAGCTTCGATAAAAATACGCGAGATAGAAAAACAACAACAGTTAAAAAATATTCCTATTATTGCTTTAACCGCCAGCGTTTTACAGCAAGATAAACTTTTAGCTAAAAAAGCAGGCATGAATGGGTTTGCAAACAAGCCAATTGACATTAATCAATTAAATCAAGAGATTGCACAAGTACTTGGTTTAGGTGTTTCGAAAGAAATCGAAATAGCACAAACAGATCCAAATGCAAAACACATCGATTTTAAAAAAGGATTAGCGTTATGGGGATCGAAGTGTAAACAGCTGACTGAAATCACTAAATTTATTAAAGACAATGACAAACGCTTCGACACACTTATAAACGAGCCTCAGCTAAACACTCAAAATAGCTATAGTTTAATACACACTTTAAAAGGGATTGCTGGAAACCTTGGTCTTATTGCACTAATGAGACTTTTAACAAATCTAGAGCAAGCTATTAAACAAGGTGAGGACGTTGATAATATTTTACAATCAATAAAAGCTGAACTGTCTGTTATTTCTCAATTGTTAACGACAAAAGAATGTGATCAAACTGATAAACCTGAAAGTAAAAACAATGTAGTGTCAATTGATGAATTAACACAGCTGTGTGAAGCACTTTATGACTCAGCACAAAACGCTGAATTAAACGATAATGCATTGACGAACCTGCAAACGTTTTCAGGTGAACCCTTTTCAGATGACATTGCCGCAATAGCTGATGCATTTGATGAATTTGATTTTGAAAATGCGATTCTCAAATTAGACACATTGATAAACAAACTAAACGATATATGAGTATATAAATGATTTTTGCTACACACAGACCTCGGGTTTTAATTGTTGATGATGAGCCTGCGAACCTTAAGGTTATGCGAGAAATACTGGGCAATCAGTACCGACTGTCCTTTGCAAAATCGGGAGAAGCAGCCTTAACATTGCTTGAAAAAGAATTACCCAAACTCATTTTACTCGACATAATGATGCCACATATGAATGGGTTTGAAGTATGTGAACACGTTAAACGTAATCCAAAAACCGCACACATCCCCATTATTTTTGTCACAGCCCTTGGTGACGAGAGCGATGAGTATAAAGGGTTTGAATTAGGTGCGGTCGACTACATAACCAAGCCAATAAGCCCTGCTATTGTAAGAGCGCGTGTTAAAACACACCTTTCTTTGGTACAAGCAGAGCAATTAAAGCAAGCACATATAGATTTAGTTCAGCGCTTGGGGCGTGCCGCAGAGTATAAAGATACCGATACGGGTGAGCACATAGTTCGTATGAGCCAGTACAGTAAAGTTCTTGCGCTAGGTATTGGCATGTCAGAAAATCAAGCAGAGCTTCTGCATCAGGCAGCGCCTATGCATGATGTTGGAAAAATAGGTATTCCCGATGCAATTTTATTAAAGCCCGGAAAGTTATCAGAGCAAGAATTTGAACACATGAAAGAGCATGCCTTAATTGGCGCAAAAATTTTAGCTAATTCATCTTCTCCATTGCTTCAACTCGCGCACACATTGGCAATAGAGCATCACGAAAAATGGGATGGAACAGGTTACCCTTACGGTTTAAAAGGCGATGAAATTTCAATCGAAGGTAGAATTGTTGCTGTTGCAGATGTATTTGATGCACTCACATCTAAACGCCCATATAAAGACGCGTGGAGTGTAGAAAAAGCAGTTGCTCATATGAAAGACCAAGCAGGTAGCCACTTTGACCCAGCTATTATTGATTTATTAGTTAATAAACTAGACGAAATACTCAATATCAAGCAAAGCAATCAAGAACGTTAACTCTTTTTAGCACTGTGTGATCCCTGCTCAACAGATGGGTAAAACATCTTAATATGTTCATAATCATGAGATGTTATTTCATGACTATTATCGCTTTCATCTTTAAAATATATTGAGAACGTAACACCGTGGTCGGCTAATACTGTTTTTATGTCCATTGATTTGAAGTGCGCAAGCCACGCTATAAATTGTTCTCCAGTAGCACCAAACGCAATTCCTTTGCTGCGAACTTGACCTTCAAACAATGCTAAGCGTGTTGTGGTATTTCGGTCTTGGAGTGTTAAAGGCCCTTTGCCTGTCTCGTCCCAAAACGCAAGCTCCTCAACTACTTTAAAGCCAAGTACTTTTTCATACCAAGTCACTGCATTCGAAAGGTTATTTACGTTTATGTGGCAGTGATCAATCCCCGATAGTAAAGGCATTGTTTTGTTGCTCATATTACTCACCAATCTCTGACTTTAACTGCTCTAAAAACGCATCCATATAGTGAGTGCGTCTTTGCGCTTCAGCTTTAGCTGATGGCGTGTTCATACTCTTAGCAATATTTAAAAGTTTTATAAAAAATGATCTAAAGTAAATTTTTTATCGTCAGGCTCTCTAGTTGTACAAAAAGGATCGTCAGGGCTGTAAAGTAAACGCCCTATAGAGCCCCCTACTTTCATGCAACGGCTAACACCAATGGCACCAAGAGCATCCATTCTATCTGCATCTTGTACTATTTGCGCCTCAAGCGTTTTAATTTTAATGTTAGCACTAAAGCTATGTGCCGCTATTGCATGATGAATTTCTTCAAACAAGTTTGCGTCATAACCTAAGCCTTTTAAAAACCCAATCGCTTTATCGGCTGCCATAGTCGATGCTTTGGCTCTGTCAGGGTGATTTTTAGCCACTGCGACACAGTCGTGTAACCATGCTGCAGGCAAAACAATCGCCATATTGGCATTTTCAGCTTCACAAAGTTGTATTGCCACTCTAACCACACGTTCTATATGGGTAATATCATGAGCAACATCAGCATGTTTAAGCGATGTAATAAAGTCACGACATTGCCCAGAGAGTATTTGTAATGCGGGAGATAACGTGGTTTCTGCCAAGGTAGTTTCCAAAAATTTATTAACATATTGAATTAGTCATACTTTACCGCGCTTTATAGGCTTCATGCAAAACATTCATTGTATGTTGCCCCTGCCTTGACTAAAATACATCGCTTATTTAATACAACCGAGAAGCCTTATGTCATCTGCCGTTTATCTCCAAGCTGGTCGCGATAAATCATTAAAAAGAAAACACCCATGGTTATTTTCTAAAGCCATTAAAAAGATCAAAGGTAAACCGGGACTGGGCGATACGGTAACTATTCACGACAGTGAAGGTAAATATTTAGCAACAGCAGCCTATAGCCCGCATTCTCAGATTCGAGCGCGTGTTTGGAGCTTTGACGAAAAAGAAATTATAGATCAACACTTTTTTGAGAGACGCTTACGCCGAGCACTTGAAGCTCGTAGCCAAGTAATTGAAGAAGGCGGATTAACTGGTTACCGATTATGTGCCGCTGAGTCTGATTACTTACCGGGTGTTACAATCGATAAGTTTGATAATGTACTTGTATGCCAACTACTAAGCGCAGGTGCAGAGCGCCACAAAGGTGAAATTGTAGGCGCACTGATGGCTATATTTCCAGGCAGCAGTATTTACGAGCGTTCAGACGTGGACGTACGAACAAAAGAAGGGTTAGAGCCAATTAAAGGGGTACTTTGGGGCTCTGAGCCAAAGCAGCCAGTGCTTATTGAAGAAAATGGTTTAAAGCTTGAGGTAGATATTTTAGAAGGTCATAAAACCGGATTTTACCTAGATCAACGCGATAGCCGTGCAGCACTTGAGCGTTTTTCAAAAGATAAAACTGTTCTTAACTGCTTTAGCTACACAGGGACATTCTCACTTTATGCGCTGCGTGGTGGCTGTACACATGTTACCAACGTTGACGTATCACAACCAGCACTCGATACCGCTAAACGTAATGTTGAGCATAATAAATTAGATTTAAATAAAGTCGATTTTGTTAAGCAAGATGTTTTTAAACTTTTACGCCAGTACAGAGACGAAGGTAAACAGTTCGACACCATTGTTATGGACCCACCTAAATTTGCCGACAACAAGGCACAGTTAACAGGTGCATGCAGGGGCTATAAAGATATCAATATGATAGCTATGCAAATATTAAAGCCAGGCGGCACACTATTAACATTCTCTTGCTCGGGCTTAATGGAACAAAACTTATTTCAGAAAGTAGTTGCAGACGCAGCACTAGACGCGGGTAAAGACTTGTTAATAATGGAGCGTTTAAACCAAGCAGCTGACCACCCAATTGCGGGCAGCTACCCTGAAGGCTTTTACTTAAAAGGGCTTATCTGTAAAGTTTATTAATTAAACTCTATTATCTCAAGCCCTGCCGTAATCGTGCCATCATCTTCTTTGCTGGCACGTATTACCTTAGCAGTCGCTTTTAAAGGGGCAATACTTGGATGAGTTGATGCAATATCAACAGACAAAAGTGTATTTGGTTCTAATAAATCATCTAAATGCAGCGACAATCCCGTTGCACTTAAGTCTACGCATTCAGCAGTGTAAGTTAAGCCGGCAACCGGCTCGATAGTTGTAAGCATTGCAGTAGCGTTCACCTGCATGCGTCTATAGTTTCGTTTATCTTCTGTGAACATAATTCCCTCTAAACTATTGTGTTTATTTGCTCTAACAGTGCACTTATGGCAAACGGTTTGACTACATAAGCATCACAACCGGCGTCAAAACCTGTTTTCTTCTCAAGCTCAGACTCAAGGCCTGACACCATAACCACAGGAATGTTTTTAGTTTCTGGCGTATGTTTTAGCATTCTGCATGTATCATAGCCATCAAGGCCTGGCATACATACATCGAGTAAAATAATGTCAGGAGGATTGGCAATTGCAGACGCAAGACAATTCTGACCAGAGTCAGCATAACTAACGTCAAATTTAGACTCTAGTGCAGGTTTAAGCATTTCGTAATTAAAATACTCATCATCTACAACTAATAGTCGTTTTGTTTTAGGTTCAATCACCGAGGACATGCTTATGTCGTTTCCTTCTCAAAACAAAAATAAATCCTACCTTTAAGGTACTAACCTTCTTGATAAATGCAAGCATTATTCAACTTCTTTTATAGCATTTAAAATTCGTTTAGACGAAATAGGGTAAGGCGTTCCTAGCGTTTGTGCAAATAATGAAACTCTTAGCTCTTGTTGCATCCAAAATATAGCTTCTATCTCGCTGGGTATTGGCATACCTTTGGGTATTTTATTAGTCAGCTTTTTATACTCAGCTGCCACTTTATCAAGCTCAAGTACACACACTCTGTCTCTGTTTGGGTCAACAGGGAGCTTTTCTAATCGCTTTTGAATCGCTTTCAAATAACGAATTAAATCAGTCAGCTTAGTCGCACCATGTTGACTAACAAACCCTTTAAAAATTAACGACTCAAGCTGAGACTTAATATCGCCATGCGCAGTGATCATGGTCAAATCAACCCGCCCTTTCATTTTTTTATGTAGCGCATGCGCAATGCTAAGAACTTGTTCAACGTGAATAGCTATATCGACTACAGCGTCACCTAGCTCGCCACGTATTTCTTCTTTTACACTTTCAAACTCACTGCTCGTTCTAATATCGCCATATTTGAGTAATAAGCTATCAACACCCGCGGCAATACAATCATTAATTAAATCGGCTATTTTTCCAAAAGGATTAAAGTACAATCCCAACTTAGCCTTATTAGGCAGATTTTGCTGTAAATATTTAATAGGTGAAGGCACATTTAATAATACCAATCGGCGAAGGCCTTGCTGGTGTGCAATCTGTGCCTTTATTTCGTTATCAAATAGCTCAACCGCAGCACTTGATTTTTTATCCACCAGCGCTGGATACGCTTTTATTTCGTACTGGCCTTGCTTTTTAACGTAAGACTTAGGTAGTTCACCAAAGTTCCATTGTGTTAAGTCTGCTTTTTCTATACCGTCATCCGCAACTTTAGAAAGTGTTTCGGTTACCTCTCCTTGAAGCTCTGCTTTGAGCTTCGCAAGGTCTAGACCGCGAGCCAGTAATTTATTGTGCTCATCGCGTACTTCAAAATGTAAGCGTAAATGAGAAGCAAGTGATGTTAAATCCCACGCTTCAGGATCAACGCGTACACCGGTCATTCTCAACAAACGTGTGGTAAGTGCGTCAAGCAACGTGCCTTGCATCGGCTCTACCGCCGCAATAACAGCATCGGCATAATTAGGAGCGGGCACAAAGTTACGTCGAAGTGATTTTGGTAGCGATTTAATCAAGCCACTAACAAGTTCGTGCCTAAACGCAGGGATATGCCAATCAAAGCCGGTTTCTTGCAATTGATTTAATAAGGCAACGGGTATTTGCACCGCAACACCATCAACCGCTTGACCTGGATCAAAGTGATACGTAAGCGGTAATATTAAATTATCTTGCTGCCATGTATCTGGGTAATCAAACTCTGTAATACTGTTTGCGCCATGGCGCATTAACTCATCGCGAGTCATATGTAGATAGTGTTTATTTTGTTGTTTTTGAGTTTTATACCACTTAAAAAAAGACGGCTCGATTATTAATTTCTTTTGGTTATTTTTTTATCGTAAAACTCAAATAAGGTTTGTTCATCAACTAAAATATCACGTCGGCGCGACTTATTTTCAAGAACTTGTATATCTTCGATTAGCTCACGGTTAAACTGTAAAAAACGCTCGTTTAAACCTAGCTCTTGTTCAACCAGTGCGGTGCGTACAAACAGCTCACGACTAACTTTAGAGTCTATATTGCTATACACACAGCGGCGCTTATTAACAACTAACAACCCATATAAAGTTTGTTGCTCAAAGGCAATAACAGCCCCAGGTTTTTTCTCCCAGTGGGGCTCAGAGTAGCTGCGTTTTACCAAATGTTGGGCTAAAGGTTCAACCCAACTGATATCGATTTTTGCATTAGTGCGCGCATACAATTTACTCGTTTCAACAAGCTCTGCTGACATAATCCATTTAGGCGCTTTTTTAAATAAACCTGACCCCGGAAAAATATGAAACTGACTATTACGCGCACCTTTGTAAGCTTGTTTTTCGTCCTTAAAACCAATATGGCTAAGCATACCGCTTAGTAAGGCTTTGTGTACGGCTTCACTATCAGCAACATCACTTGTTGCCTTCATGCCCATTTCGTTACACACAGTACTTATTTGATATACAATATCTTGCCATTCACGCAGGCGCATATAGGCTAGGAAGTCTTTTTGGCATAATTTTCTAAACTGACTGTTTGTCAGTTCGCTTTGTTGCTCTTCTAAGTAATTCCACAAATTTAAAAAGGCAATAAAGTCTGAATCAGGATCATCAAAGCGGCCGTGTTTTTCATTCGCTGCTGCGCGTTTTTCCTGAGGTCGTTCACGTGGGTCTTGAATAGATAAAGCAGCCACAATGATAATAACTTCACGAAGTGCACCTAACTTATGCGCTGTTAACACCATTTTAGCCAAACGCGGATCAACGGGTAATCGGCTCAGCTCCCTACCAGATTGCGTTAAAGCAGTTTTATTATCTCGTTTAGACGACTTTACTGCTTGTAACTCCTCAAGCAGAGTCAAACCATCATTGATATTTCTGCTATCTGGCGCTTGCACAAATGGAAATTGCGCCATGTCACCCAAGCCCAAAGCTAGCATTTGTAAAATAACAGAGGCTAAGTTTGTACGTAGAATTTCCGGGTCAGTAAACTCGGGGCGAGATAAAAAGTCATCCTCAGAATACAAGCGAATACAAATACCCGCTTCAACACGCCCACAACGGCCCATACGCTGATTAGCACTTGCTTGTGAAATAGGCTCGATTGGTAAACGCTGTACTTTTGTACGGTAGCTGTAGCGACTTATGCGCGCAGTACCTGGATCTATAACATAGCGAATACCTGGCACGGTCAATGACGTTTCAGCCACGTTAGTCGATAAAATAATGTGACGGCGCGAATGCGGCGCAAATATTCGATTTTGCTCTGCATTTGATAAACGCGAATACAATGGGAGTACATCAGTGTGTTTTAAATTTCGCTTACTCAACGCGTCGGCAGTGTCACGAATTTCACGCTCACCATTTAAAAATATAAGTATGTCGCCAGGGCCTTCTGCGCACAGCTCGTCAACGGCATCAAAAATACCTTGTAACTGGTCACCTTCTGCTTCCATACCCTCTTTTTTAATATCGCTAATTGGGTTGTAACGAACATCAACAGGGAAAGTACGACCTGATACCTCAATAATTGGCGCATCGTTAAAATGCTTAGAAAAACGCTCAGGGTCAATCGTTGCTGAGGTAATTATAACTTTTAAATCTGGACGCTTAGGCAGTAAGTTTTTTAAGTACCCTAAAATAAAGTCAATGTTTAGGCTACGCTCGTGGGCTTCATCAATAATTATGGTGTCGTATTGATTTAAAAAGCGATCTTGCTGAATTTCGGCCAGTAAAATACCGTCTGTCATCAGTTTGATGTATGTGCTGTTAGAAACCTGATCACTAAAGCGGATTTTAAATCCCACTTGTTGGCCAAGTTCACACTTCATCTCATCAGCAATACGGTTTGCAACGGTGCGTGCGGCTAACCTACGTGGTTGTGTATGGCCAATAAACCCATCAACTCCACGGCCAAGCTCTAGACACATTTTAGGTATTTGCGTCGTTTTCCCCGAGCCCGTTTCACCGGCAATAATAACAACTTGGTTATTTGCTATTGCGTCTTTAATGGCTTGTTTTTTTTGACTTACAGGCAGCTGCTCAGGGTATGTTACCTGTGGCAAGTTAGCTAATCGTTTTTCTTTTGATTGTTGGCTGCGGGTTATATCTGCGGCTATTTTTTCAAGCGCATTGGCTTGTTTAGTTTCGTCGGCTATTTTTTTAACACCATGAAGGCGTTTTTTGAATATGAATTGATCTTTTTTTAAGCACGTTTTTTAGCTCGCCAAACAACTGACCTAGGTTAACCACCCGCATACCTTATAAAATATGTAAAAGAGCCATAATTGTATCAAAGTTAACGGCTCGGGTTAATCCTACAAATCATTAAACACTCAGTTGTTTGACATTTAAACACATGTATCAGCCTGTATTCCTATTCGCCTTTAAAAATGCCTACATAAGTTGCTTGCGTATTCGATTTACTCGCGCGATACATCCCCGACGTGTTAAACGGTAAACTAATATTGCCCTGCGTGTCGATAATAATAACACCGCCTGTACCACCTATTGGCTTTAATACCTTGTTTATTACTTCATCACCGGCTTGGGCGATTGTACTGCCTTGGTATTTAACACGAGCGCAAATATCACTTGCCACGTTGTAGCGAATAAAATATTCACCATGGCCGGTTGCTGATACCGCACATGACTCATTCTCAGCAAACGTACCAGCACCTATAACAGGAGCATCTCCAACACGGCCGTAGCGCTTTGCCGTCATTCCACCGGTTGATGTGCCTGCAGCTAAATTACCATTTTTATCAAGGGCAACAGCGCCAACAGTGCCCATTTTAAAGTTATCTGGTAGTGCATTGTGTGCAGCCTGATATGACTTAGTTGTTGCTTTGGCTTTATCAAGCTTATCTTTTGCTTTAAGCAGAGCATCGTAACGATGTTTAGTATCAAATATGTTATTTTCGATAAGTTCAATACCTTGCTCTTTTGCAAATTCCTCAGCACCTTGTCCACTGAGCATAACGTGCACTGAGTTATCCATAACTAAACGAGCAAGTTTAATTGGGCTCTCTACATGTTTTACACCTGCAACAGCCCCAGCTTGGCGGTTACGCCCGTCCATAATTGATGCGTCGAGTTCATGCCCACCGTCGTATGTATATACTGCACCCCGCCCTGCATTAAAAAACTCAGACTGTTCTAATACTGTAATTGCAGCAGTCACCGCATCTAAGCTTTCCCCGCCTTTTTCAAGTACGCTGTAACCTGCTTCAACAGCTTCGGATAATTTAGCACGGTAGGCTTTTTCTTGCTCAGGGGAAAATTTTGCTTTATCTATTGTTCCTGCGCCACCATGAATGGCAATGGCAAGCGGAGATTCTTCACTTAGTACACTGTGACTAAACCCTATGCTCGCACTGGCTAAAATAGATAATAAGATTATTTTTTTCATGACTGGCCCTTATCAAAAAAGTATTAAAACCAATGTGAACGGTTAAAACGTAAATTTCAACTAAAGTAAGTTTAAAGGCATAAAAAAAGCGCCTTGAGGCGCTTTTTATAGTTAACGTGTTTAAATTAAGCTTGTTTGGCTTTTAAACGCGCTAAACGTGCTACTTGGTGAGTAGACGTTAAGAAAGAGTAAATTGGTGCTAAATAGCCGCGCTTACGAAGCTCTAAGAAGTCTGCATCGCTTAGCTCATTTAGTTTTTTCTCGTCGATAAGGTAAATACCGTTAATGTCTTTTTTCTCGCCTTTGATGTCTACTGTTAACGTTTGTGCTATCAGTAGCTCTTTGTCAGCAAGGAATTTAGTGAACGCATCTGTTACTTGAGAAAATTCAATGAAAGACACTAGCGACTCTTTGCGACGTTTTAGGTAATCTGTTTCTTCACCGTTTTCAAATAACGCATTACCGTCTGTTTCGCTTACAAGTGGGCTTGCTTCATCAATAACAATACCAAATTGGTCTTGCTCTGGGTGTTTAACTAAACCTAGTGGGTAACGTGTAGACGCCATTGGTGCAAAAGAAGCTGTCCATTTGTCGCCTTCAACAAATAAGTTTTCGCCTGGCTCTAAGCCAAACATTGCAACTGCTTGGAAAGTACCTGCTTCGTTATTTTTAACAAACGACATAGGAAACTCATTTGCTACACGCGCAAACTCATGTGCTACTACAGGCACTAAATGTTGAGTTTTCATAAATTCTACATTGATGCCGTTTTGAATTTTAATGTTGGCATGTTTTTCATTGTGTAAAGGCTGTACTTGTTGCTCCGCCATGTTACTGCTCCGTTTTTAATTTTATAAGTTTCATTGTTAATGCACTAAGGCTAATGCTTTTGAAGCGAAAAAGGAAGGGAAAGTTTTATGACATAAGCCATCTAAAAATAAAATTTAAATAAATCTGCACGTTGCCAAAAAACATACACGTAATAATTTTAAAATGCGCTTAAAAATAAAGCGTTACGCGGCTATTTAGCATACAAAACTAAGCAACCCATTTACAATAGTTAACAGGTATTCACCTATAAACTTACTCATATTGGAGAATATTTAAACAAACAAAAAGGCAGCTAATTTAGCTGCCTTTATAAAATTGAGTGAGTACTGCAAATTTGATTAAATTATGGAGCCCAATAAACTTCAATATTTATATCAGGATGGTTTAGCACAGCACGCAGAGGCATATCGTTAACATCGCCCCCTGCCTTAGCTTGCTTATAAACAGCGAGCTTTTCTTCACCGCTAATAAGTAGTTTTACCACTTTAGAATTTGCTATTGCATGCAAGGTAAGCGTCATACGCTCGGTAATACTCCCCGTCACGTCGCTTTGTATTGCGTTAATCGCACAAACCGTTTGAGTGGTGGTTAAACCATGCTCTAACCCATCTGCGTGTGGAAACAAAGACGCAGTGTGCCCATCTGGCCCCATACCTAAAATAGTTACATCATAAGGCGCTTTGAGTGCACTATACGCGGCTTCACATTTTTCAGCACCTTGTTGTGCAGTAGAAGCATCGTTTTTCATTGTTATAAAGTTGGCTGCATTGCCAAAATTTTGCAACAACGTACTTTTAATGAAAGCTTCATTACTTTTCTCGTGATTTGGCTCAACCCAGCGCTCATCAACCATGGCTACATCAACGTTCTGCCAATCTAAATCAAGGGTTGATAAATGCTTATATGCTGCAGCGGGTGATGACCCGCCTGATACCATTAGTACCGCGCGGCCATCATCTTTAATACCATCTATTAATGATTGCTCTAAGGTTGCCGATAACTCTTTTGTGAGAGTATCTTTATCATCAAAAAATTTTTCAACTAAAGTCGCCATAATTATGCCTTATCACCTGTGTTAAACCACAAGTGGTTGTTTTCTGCTAATAACTCATCGGCATCATCAGGCCCCCATGTTCCGGCGCGGTAAAGTGCAGGCTTACCTTTATCTTGCCAACGCTCAACAATCGGGTCAATCCATTTCCATGCTTGACGAACCTCATCACGGTGAATAAACAACGATGGGTTATTTGCAGCCGCATCAAGCATTAAACGTTTGTATGCATCAGAATGGAAACCATTGCTGTAAGCTTGTGATAACTCAATGTTCATCGTTACCGGCTCTAATTGCATTTCAAGGTTATCCAAACGCTTTGACATAAGCGTTAGCTGAATCGTTTCTTCAGGCTGAAGGCGAATAACTAAGCGGTTTGGTTCAATGTTGCCAACATTTTCTTCATAAATATTGTGCGATACTTTTTTGTACTCAACCACTATTTCAGCACAACGTTTTGCCATGCGTTTACCTGTACGAAGGTAAAATGGTACGCCAGCCCAACGCCAATTATCAATGTGTGCACGAATAGCCACAAAGGTTTCTGTTTTACTAGCGCCTTCGTTTAGCTCTTCTAGGTAGCCAGGAACTATTTTTCCGTTTAAATCGCCCGGTACATATTGACCGCGTACAATGTTGCTATCAACATCTGAATCAAAAAGTGGACGAAGCGCTTCGAGTACTTTTAGTTTTTCGTTACGAATACTATTAGCATTAAGCTTATTAGGTGCTTCCATTGCAACAAGGCACAAAAGCTGTAATAAGTGATTTTGAACCATATCACGAAGTGCACCGGCTTTGTCGTAAAACCCAGCTCTGCTCTCAAGGCCTACGGTTTCAGAAAGACTAATTTGAATATTATCAATCGATTTAGCATCCCACATGTTTTCAAACAATGAATTTGAAAAACGCAGTGCCATTAGGTTTTGTACTGTTTCTTTACCTAAGTAATGGTCTATACGGAAAATTTGGTCTTCTTCAAAAAATTCAGCAATTTTAGCGTTTATTGCTTCTGCAGATTCACCACAGTAACCGATTGGTTTTTCTACTACTACACGCGATGTTGGCGTAATCAAATCTTTTGTAGAAAGAATTTCACAACACTTGCCATAAACGGCTGGTGGTAAAGATAAGTAAAACACGCGAGATTTAGTGCTATCGTGCTCATCTAAGATCTCTTTAAGCACATCCCAGTTATCGTCAGCTTCAGTAACATTACTCACCACTGGCACTAAGTAAGTAGAAAATGCTTTCCAATCTTTGGCGTTAAATTCACCTTTACTTAAAAACTCTTGCAGTGCTTTGTGCGCTGTTTCAATGTATTCGGCACGTTTGCTTTCTTCACGAACTGTTGGCAGGATGCGAGAGCCTTCAGGTAGGTTCCCTTCTTGATATGCTCTGTACATTGCAGGTAGTAATTTGCGTAACGCAAGATCACCACCGCCCCCAAAAATTATGATATCAAAAGGATTAAGCATAGTTACTCTCTACGTTGTGATACCCCGTCCTAAAATAAGTTCGCGGGTATGCCTGTTTATAACTTGGATGATGGTAGCTTTTATAATGTGTTAAAAGCCTGCTGAATTGTTCTTAATTGATGATGTATTATTATTTTTTTATCATCTACGCTTTATTAAATGAGCCTTAGGATTCTGTATCTCCTCTCACAAAAATACAGACCCTAAGCACTCCAGCGCTACCCGTTCAAAGGTACTCGGTTTACCTACTTTTAAGTAGGTTAAATTGTCACTGCGTACGGTGTTGCTTATAGTACGCCATCAGTCCACTTGTAGAGCTATCGTGACCGTGATTTACACTATCATCTGTCAGCTCACTTTCAATTTTAGATGCCAAGCCTTTACCCAGCTCAACACCCCATTGATCAAATGAACAAATGTCTAAAATTATGCCTTGGCAAAAGATTTTGTGTTCGTATAACGCAATTAAACGCCCTACCGTTTTAGCATCAACAGTGTCTAGCAACATTGATGTTGTTGGACGGTTTCCTTGATGAATTTTGTGATTTAGTAGTTCATCAATCTGCGCCTGCGATTTACCTTTAGCTGTTAAGTCGGCTGTAACTTGTTCTGCATCAACGCCACTCATCATTGCTTCTGTTTGAGCAAAAAAGTTTGATAATAAAATGTCATGATGCTTATCAACATTAATTTGTGGTTTAACAGAGGCAATAAAATCTGCTGGCACAATCACGTTGCCTTGGTGCAGGCATTGATAAAACGCGTGCTGACCGTTAATACCAGTCATACCCCAAATGATTGGTACCGTGGTGTACGGTACTACTTTGCCTGCAAAGTTAACATGCTTACCGTTACTTTCCATTTCACCTTGTTGTAAATACGCAGGTAACATGTGAAGAGATTGGTCGTAAGGTAAAATTGCTTGCGACGTATACCCTAAAAAGCTGGTATTCCAAACACTTAACAAAGCCATTATTAAAGGAATATTCTGCTCAAGCGGCGCATTTTTAAAGTGTTCATCAACTTCAAAAGCACCTGTTAGTATTTCTTCAAATGCGTCATAACCTAAATACAGCGCAATTGGTAAGCCTATCGCACTCCATAATGAAAAGCGACCTCCTACCCAATCCCACATAGTGAATACGTTTTCATCAGCAATACCAAAGGCAGCTGTTTTTTCTAAATTTGTACTTACTGCAACAAAATGTTTAGCAATTGTGCTTTCATCTTTTGTTGTTTCTAAAAACCAATCTACCGCTGTTTTAGCGTTCGTCATGGTTTCTGATGTGGTAAATGTTTTTGACGAGATAACAAATAATGTTGTTTCAGGATCAATATCCTGAAGTACAGAAGCAATTTGTACACCATCAGCATTTGACACGTAATGCACATTTAACGTGTTGTCTGCGAGTGCTTTTAACGCCTCAGTTGCCATTTGAGGACCTAGATTCGACCCGCCTACCCCAATGCTAACAACGTCTTTCACCGCTTTACCCGTATAACCAAGCCATTGGCCGCTTCGCACTTTTTCAACAAATACTTTAATTTTGGCAAGCTCATTATCAACCGCTTGCGTTACGTTTTCTCCATCAACAATTAATGGAGTATGTGCACGATTACGTAATGCAGTATGCAGTACAGAGCGTTCTTCGGTGATGTTGATTTTCTCACCGCTAAACATTTTGTCTCGCCAAGAGGCAATATCGCACTCTTTAGCAAGCGACACTAAATTAGCAAAAACATCGTTATCAATTAATTGTTTAGAGTAGTCGAATAATACACCTGGGATCTGAGTTGAAAACTTAGAAAAGCGGGTACCGTCTTGTGCAAATAACGTTTTAAGATGTGTTTGTTTCATCTTAGCAGCACTTTGTTCAAGGGCTTGCCAACTTGCTAATTGCGTTCGGTTCGACATTTAAATATCCTCTAAAAATTTTAACCGGTTGATTTATAGTTTCTTTTTATAATGTAAAAGTCTTTAACACGCGCTAAACACACTAAAATAAAACGCCGATAGTATAGTTAAAAACGTAGAAAAAAGCGCTGCTTTTACTATTTTATACGCAGATGATAACGCAATTTTTGTCTTTTGACACCGGTATCATAAATATTTTGCAAATTATTTTACCCGCAATTTCAAAGGCACCCATAAAGCTTAATCGATTAAGCTGCTATGTTCGTGAATTTTACTAAACGTTCAGTACTTTTTTAATAGTTATGACATTTATGTGAATAAATAAAAAATCGGCTACCAGAGCCGATTTAATTTGAATCCTATTAGTGTCGTATAATTAGAGGCTCAATGCCAAACCACCCTCTAAGTTATATACTGTTTGATACCCTAGTTGCGTTAGGTTAGCAGCCGCAAGCTTTGATCGGTTACCGCTACGACACAACAATATATATTTACCGCTTTTACTAAGCTGACCTTCCATCAATGCGTGAGCCATTCTACTAAGCGGTATATTAAGTGTTTTTATTTTTTTGGTGCGAAACAATTGCGATACATTATTAGCACCATGCTCGTATGGCTCTCTAGTATCAATCAAATATGCATCGTTTTTAGTAAGCATTGCCTTTGCACTATCAAAATTTAATTGCTGAATAGATAATTCGGGCAACGCGGTGACATAACCACACAATTGTGACCTCGATTTTTCTTTAGCCTGATCATCAAGCTGTTTTTTAGTAACAAATTCATCAATACTCATTTGGCCGTTTATTAATCCGTTTAATAAAGGTGTTTGTTGTTGCTCTGCCTCCCAGTTCATTGCAAAACATTGTAAATAATCATGTCCTGAGCAAATCACACTTGTTTTATCTAGCTGCTCAGCAAGCGCTAGAATAGAATGAGCCATGGTCTTTGCACTGCCACCAGCTAAAGACGTGTTCCCCAAGCCTGCGGGTAATATTAGGTCACCACAAAAGCAATAATTGATGTGATTATCTTCATTTTTTAGAACATAACTTACGCTATCTTCACTGTGCCCTGGTGTGGCTATTTTTTCTAATCGTTGGTTATTAAGGTCAATATACGCTGCATGTATTGGCCACCCCAGTTTATCTATTTCAATGTCATCGCATCGACTCCCTAATACACTGCGTAATAAAGTAACGCCGCAATGGCGCTCTTGGTGAGCGTGTGTATTAAGCACTGCCTTAATAGTGAGGTTTTGTGTATTAGCTATTTTTTCTAAACGCGGTATGAGCTCTACAATAGGATCTATAATAATTGCCTGTTTATTCTCACTTACATATAACCAGCAACAGGCTCCTTGGTGCCTAAACTGCGTTAAACCAAGCGCGCACACATCTTGGTGAGGTGTTGCGCTATCAGATACGATTAAACAGTTAGCCTGCAAAATGGCTTTTAATGCACGTATAGATTCACACGCATTTGCAATTTCTTCGGCTGTAGCTGCGGGACCAAACGATAGCCTAATTGCATTTTCACTCTGCCATTGGTTAACACCCATAGCATCAAGCACAAAGCTTGTCGAAGAACCCGTGCTACATGCAGACCCTCCACTGACACGAATACCAGCAGCATCAAATAAATCAATCACTTCTTTGCTTGTTAGTTCATTTACCGCAAAGTTGAGTGTTGTTGGTACCGAATGCTCAAAACTATTATTAAACGTAACCTCACCAAAAGTATCTTCAATCGCGCATTTTATTTGCGCGCGGTAGCTATTGAGCACATCGATTGGTTTAAACGTTGTATCTGACCTGTCTAGCAGTAAGCTAAATAGTTTATTTAACCCGGCAATACCGGGTAAGTTCTCGGTACCCGAACGCATACCGCTCTCTTGCCCGCCCCCTGCTATAAACGGTGTATAGGCACTGCCAGCTCGTATATATAAAAAACCGATGCCTTTGGGTGCATAAAGTTTATGGCCCGAAAAGGGAGCATAATCTATTGTAGTCGCGCTTAGATTGAGTTGCTTTTTGCCCAATGCCTGAACACAATCGACCATCCACGACACGTCAGGGTTTAAAAAACGAATCGTTTGTTCAATAGCATCTAAATCTTGATACACACCGGTTTCATTGTTTACCGCCATTGTGCATATCATAAGCGCATTAGGAATGTGTTCTGCAATAAAAGTAAGGTCTAGAATACCATTGCTATCTACCGGAATTGCCAATATTTTAGCATTAATGCCCAATACATCATTCCAATGCTTTAAGGTATTAGGTACCGCTTTGTGCTCAGTAGCGCCATACAATAGCACTGGATTATCTATTTTATGAGTTTTAGCATTAATGAGTGTGGATACGACAGCGGTTTGAATGCCTTCAGTCGCGCCAGAGGTAAACAAAATATTTCCCTCTTTTGCGCCTATCACTGTTCGTGCGTTTTCACGGGTTTGCTCTAACAAATGCTTAGCTTGAATACCTGTAATGTGTGGGCTTGATGGATTACCAAAGCAAATTTGCATTGTATGAGAAACCACCTGAGCAATGCATGGCAACACCGGCGTTGTTGCATTTGCATCGAGGTAAATTTGCTCAGAGCTAAATAAAGAGTCAGACATCTAAAAACGCACCTTATTACTAAAAGATATATCTTATTACCAATATTACATAACTTTAGACGTATTGAGTAATAATCAATTAGTACTGACGGTGCGTTTTCTATGCCTTTTTGAACTAACCCTCTGTCAGTTTATTATTTAGTTCTTCTTGCGTTGAAGACCAAGCGGTAATCAATGCCTTAACAAGCGAAGCCAAAGGAATGGCAAAAAATACCCCCCAAAAGCCCCAAAGACCACCAAAAAACAAAACTGCGACAATTATAAATACAGGATTTAAGTCGACCGCTTCTGAAAATAACAATGGCACAAGTACATTGCCATCAAGGGCCTGAATAATCCCGTAAATGATCAAAATAGTCCAAAATTGAGTTTCTAATCCAAATTGAAATAACGCCACAGCAGCGACCGGAATAGTCACCAGCGCAGCACCCACAAACGGAATTAACACAGAAAAACCAACTAACACACCTAATAAGGCTGCGTAGCGTAAATCTAAAAATGTAAACGCGATAAACGAAACGCCACCTACAATTAAAATTTCAAACACTTTCCCCCGAATGTAATTCATAATTTGTTGGTTCATTTCATTCCATACTTGCAAAATTAAACGGCGCTGTTGCGGAATTAATTTAGCCACACTACCCGTTAACTCGAGCTTATCTTTAAGCATAAAAAACACCAGCAACGGCACAAGTACAAGATAAATTAACCACGCTACAACATCTTTTAGCGACGTTAATGAAAACGATAAAACCACTTGGCCAAACTCAATAACTTTAGCCTCGACAGTAGCAACAATGCCTTGTACT
The DNA here is from genome assembly GCF_000241365.1 of Pseudoalteromonas sp. BSi20480. Classification (NCBI taxonomy): domain Bacteria; kingdom Pseudomonadati; phylum Pseudomonadota; class Gammaproteobacteria; order Alteromonadales; family Pseudoalteromonadaceae; genus Pseudoalteromonas; species Pseudoalteromonas sp. BSi20480. Next base: position 22,330 of record NZ_BADX01000085.1, read on the forward strand.
TGGTCGGCATTTATTAAACTTGGGTATTGCTCGGGTAAGGCAACTAAATACGACTTACCTTGCTCTAACATATGAGGGGTTTCTTGCACTAAGTTACTGGTTTGTTTCCAAAGAACAGGACCAATCACTAAAATTAAAGTAAGCATAATGCCTGTAAATATAAGCATTACGATCACGGTTGCTGTAAAACGGCGTAAACCAAAACGCTCTAAGTGAACAACTGGCCAATCAAGTAAATAGGCAATAACTAATGCCACTAAAACCGGCACAATTAACGAGCCAAAAAAGTACAGTAAGGCAACAGAAACGACTAGTAAAAATAATAAGGTGACCGAATGAGGATCAGAAAATTTTCTTTCGTACCATGTTTTTATATATTCAAACACGTAATGGCTCCACTAATAATAAACCTTGTTGTTTATCTAAGTTGTAACTGTAAGCATATTTTTTTAAATAGCGCTCAATATCATCCATGCTCTCATCACTATTTACACTAAAAGTGATGGCTTGCCGAGTAGATAATGCTTCACGTAGCCCTAATTTAAACTGAATAAACTGTTGAGGACATCTATAACTTCGTAAATCTTGGTGTAACATACTCGCTTTACCGATTTATTAAAATGAATAATAAGTCGCATTGCTGTGCATCAGTAGCCAGTAAAATATCAACAAATGTAACTTTTTCTTAAAACAATGCCTGCAATGGTTTATTCTGTAATACATAGTTAGTAGTAAGGACAGGTTAATGTCTCGCACGCATAATAAAGCGCATTTACCAAGTAATCCAACACTCAAAGAGATTAATTGGTATAAAAAGCAAATAAATTGGGGGGAGCTTCCTCCTTTTTATCATTTAGTTGCCTCTTCAGTTAGCGAGTCTGAAGGTGTTTTAGAGCATGGATTTGATAACGCCGTAAAACAACTTATAGACAGACGTAACTGGAATCTAGACATACTCGACGGCTTTGAGGACGATTTAGGTGAGATCCATACTAAACATAAACCTCGCATTGCATTACACCAGGTATTTACAGACAGGGGCTTCGAATTGTGGGCACTGCCTTATGCAAAAGATATTATTGTTGACCAATACATAAAAGATAACCGTTTTATGGAGTTTAGAGTGTGGGATCCGCATTCAATGAAAGTACTTTTTAGGTTAAATCAATTACATAAATTTATTGGCTCTTACTTTGAGCGCGGTGATAAAGCCGATAAAGCCCTCATTTTGCACTCACACAAAGTGGTTCATAAAATTATTACTTTTTTGCAGCGAGAGTTGAACGTAATAAAGATAGATGGAGTCTCAATAAAAGAACTCTACCAATTGTGCGAAAAAGACATCCGTGCAAGCAGTGACGAAATAGACATAGCCAAAATTGCCATTGGCGAGCCAATAAACAAGGAATAAGATGCAGCTAAAATCAGCCTTTATCTCTTTATGCAGTGCCGTACTTACATTTAGCCTTCTAGTAAGTGAGCCATTAAAGGCGCAAACTAACTTTAATCTTCCTGATTTGGGAACTTCTGCATTACAAGTACTCCCCCTCGAAAAAGAACAAGCGATTGGGGAAGTAATGATGATGCAAATACGTGGTGGTTCACCGATTATTAACGACCCCGTATTAGATGAATACCTAACTACCATTGGTAGAAAGCTTGTTGCAAACGCAAACGATGTACGTTTTCCGTTTTCATTTTTTTGGATCAATAACTCTGACATTAACGCCTTTGCTTTTTACGGCGGGCATGTCGGTGTTCACACAGGCCTTATTGCGCAAGCCGATAGCGAAAGTCAGTTTGCATCTGTGCTCGGTCACGAAATCGCTCACGTGACTCAGCGCCATTTAGCACGCAGAATTCAGCAACAGCAAGATAACAGCGCGATGACCATAGCGGGTATGATAGCCGGCATTTTAGCAACTATTGTTGCCCCTGACGCTGGTATTGCCATTATTTCAGCTAGCCAAACACAATCTGCCTTTAGCCAATTAACGCACAGTCGCTCTGCTGAACAAGAAGCTGATCGAATAGGCATGCAAACACTTAACAATGCAGGATTTGATGCGCGTGCATCTAGCGACTTTTTAACTAAACTGGCTGCACAAATTCGTTATAAGTATAAACCACCTGCATTTTTGCTTACTCACCCACTGCCAGAAAGTCGAGTGTCTGATGTACGTCTTCGTGCTGAGCAGTACCCAAAGCGCCGCTTACCTGCAAGCCTCGAATTTAACCTTGCAAAAAGCCGAGTGCTTGCGCGTTACGACAACAAACCAGAAAATGCTGAAGCCTTATTTAGAAAACTCCTTCGTGAAAACAGCTACAGCAATACAGCACTTAATTACGGTTTAGCGTTAAGTTTACTTGATCAAGAAAAACTTGACGAAGCAGACTCTATTTTAAGCAAGCTATTAAAAAGTGACCTTAAGAATTTATTTTATATTGATACGCAAACTGATTTACTCATAGCGCAAAAAAAAGCCAACGAAGCCGTTTCATTTTTAGCTGAACTACATAATTACCGCCCTAACAATCAAGTAATTACGCTCAACTATGCAAATGCAGCATTAGAAGCTAAGCAATACGAACTTGCTGAAAACGTGCTTAAAGGTTTTTTATTAGAAAAACCAGAGCATAGTTTAGGTAAAGAGCTACTGGCTGACGCGTACAAAAAACAAGACAAATTGGCGGCCTATCACGAGGCAAACGCTGACGTGCTATCTCAATACGGTGCTTACATGAAAGCCGCTGATGAAATCCAAAAAGCGCTTAACTTCGTAGAATCAACAGAGTTAATAAAACAGCAGCGATTAAAAGCATTACTTACTCAGTACCGCCGTTTACAAAAAGAGCTTGCAAGGCTTTAAGTCTGCAAGCTGTTGCCCTAAAATAGAGGCAATTCACACTATGGAAACTTTTATGTCTGTTACTATTTATCATAATCCGCGTTGTTCTAAATCGCGTGAAACACTTGCCCTTTTACAAAGTAAATCAATTGAGCCCACCGTTGTTGAGTATTTAAAAACGCCTTTAACATCTGATCAAATTACTACACTTATAGAACAACTTGGTTTTAGCTCTGCTCGTGATTTAATGCGTACAAAAGAAACCGAGTACAAAACGCTAAATTTAAAAGACGAAACAAACGAAACCACGCTTATAAACGCCATGGTTCAGCATCCAAAATTAATTGAACGCCCTATTGTTGAACACAATGGTAAGGCCGCAATTGGTCGCCCACCAGAAAACGTTTTAAGCGTTTTATAATGAGTACAACCATCGTGGTACTTTACCACTCGAGCCATGGCTCCGTTGAAGCAATGGCTCATGAAATAGCTGAGTCAATAGAGCAACAAGGCGCAACAGCCCTACTGAGAACGTTTGTAGCTAAAAACCCCCACGACATTGTTATTAGTAAAGATGACCTTATACAGTGTGATGGCTTGGCTTTTGGTACACCTACCCGATTTGGTATGATGGCCTCTCAAGCCAAAGCATTTTGGGAAACCACCAGCGAGCTATGGCTCAAAGGCCAACTAATTGATAAGCCCGCATGTGTGTTTTCATCGTCAAGCAGTATGCACGGCGGTAATGAGGCCACACTGCTTAATTTATCATTGCCCTTACTACACCACGGAATGATGCTACTTGGTGTACCTTACGATGTGCCCGAATTATTAGGCACTCAAACTGGCGGTACCCCCTATGGCGCTTCGCACGTTGCCGGTAGCAACAATAGTGCCCAGTTAAGTAAAGACGAAATTAAAATATGCCAAAGCGTTGGTATACGCCTGGCAAAAATTGCGAGTAAACTTCAATGAACACAGCGCAACCCCCTGCTAAAAAGCCAATAACCGTAAAATTTCAACGCATTGCTTTAATTGGCTATATTGGCTTGCTCATTTTAATGCCATTATGGATGTACTTTGTGCCCCCTCAAGAAGGCCCGCTCGATGTTATGTCGTTATTTGTACCTATAATTCCTCTATTACTTCCACTCAGAGGTATTATAAAAGACAATACCTATACCTACGCTTGGGCAAACTTTGTTGTTATGCTTTATTTTATTCATGGCTTAACTATGCTTTGGGTTGCACCTGATGAGCTGATTTGGGTGTTACTTGAGTTGTTGTTTGCATCTTTCATGTTTATTGGGTGTACTTATTATGCAAGACACCGCGGGCAAGAGTTAGGCTTAAAAATTCGCAAACTAAAAGAAGATTTAGCCGACGAAAAAGCCGCTAACGAACTTAACAAGTAAAATAAAAAGCGCGTTTACTATTGGGTAAACGCGCTTTTATACATTTTAAATACGTATTAACTATTTAAACCAATTCACTTAGTGCAGCCAACGTCACGATACCCGCTAAACCTAGCTGAGCTAATAAGCTCAACAACGAAAAGCCCCTCAATACAAATAAACCCCAAGGGTGTTTTATATGTGGATACAAAGCGCAGCGCTTTAAGCTCATAGCAAAGAAAAAACAAATCACCGTAACCATAGTTAAACCAAGCGTCAGTTCACTTTTTATGGTCAGCGCTTCATCAAAAAAGAAAAATAACTGTAATGGCAATAATAAAGTCACAATAGCATGTAAAACATGCACTTTTTTAATGCGATCAAATTGCCCTTCTGGGGATAGCTCTTTAATTCCAAAATCACGCTCTAGGCATTTAACTAGGTTTTGCGCTTTAATGCTCACAGCCAATCGATAGCAACTTAGGCCCTCGTTATTACGCGCTCTGAAATCAAAGCCTGCTTTTATTAGCATTACCATTAACGATTCATTTTTAGAGAGCACAGCATAATGCAATGCAGTATTACCAAGGCTATCAAGAGCTTTTTTATCTTGCTTAGGTAGTAAGGTTTGCACAACGTTTACAAAACCACGCTCTGCCGCCCACATGAATGCTGTTTTACCGTTATCATCAGCTAGTGTGCCTGTTGCACCTTGCTCAATAAAGCGCATAGCCATTGTTTGCTTGGCCGTTTTTTTACGTAAATGTGTTAGGAGCGCTTGCTCAAGTAAAACCACAGAATCAACATCAGGCGATACTTGTTTCAATAAAGTAAAATAGTCTTTACCCATTGCTACTTTGTCACTTGCAAGCCCACTTAACACTTCTAAGTCAGCAATTGACTCAGGTATAAAGTGGCTTAAGCGATCTCTAAAATCAACTTCTTTCCATAGCGATAACGCATCAACTGCACTAAGCTTACTGCCATTATTTAAAGCATGCTCAATGAGCGTAAAATAACGTTTGCTAAAAAATAAATTAAATAATGAAAGCGGTGTTTCAACTGCATTTTGTGCGGCAACACTCGCGTATTTTTCTAAACGCTGACACAACAACAGCACTAAGCTCTCTGGAGTATATTCGTTATCGTAAAAGTGGGTTTTCATTGCGCCTACGTATGCCTGTGCATCTTCGTCGTATTCACAAATATGTTGAAAATAGCATTCTTCAAAAGGTTCAAGCGGTGTTAACCACGCCAAATAATAAATCGGGGGCAAAACAGTGGTACACACACCATCGTCTTCATTGGTAGAACGACAAGCTGGCCAAGCTTCTAAAGCATCTAAAATAAAGGCACCGTTTTGCTCTACAAGGCCTTTAATGAGTAACGGATATTCCTTTGGCCAAATCAGTACATTTTCCATTAAAACAACACAACTCCAGTGTAGCTTGGGTAAGTGGTCAGGTTATAACAGCTTTCAGCTGACACCACGCTTAATCAAAGAGGCGATATTCTAGCACACCCAGATCGCCACGCTAGAACAAAGTAGATGAATAATGAAAAATATAAAAGCAGCCAAGTAAGTAATTACATGGCTGCTTTTTTGGTTGGAGTTGGGCTTAATCTCTTCCACACAAAAAGATTAATTATTTATTCTTTAACTCGCTAATTACTTGGTCAATGCCTACATCTGAAATGCGCTGAATTATCTCTTTTTGCTTAGCACTTAAAAGCGAAATACCCTCGGCTACAATATCATACACCTTCCATTGGTTATCTTTACCTAGGCGTAACTTAAAGCTTAAATCAATTGTGGGGGCGTTAGGCTCTATAATTTGCGTATTAACCGTGGCATATTCTGAATCGCTTTGTGCATTATTGTGCTCAAAAACCACTTTTTGGCCTGTGTATTTCATTAATGCACCGGCATATGTACCAGTTAAGTAATGCTCAACCGCGTCAATAAAATCAACAGCTTGTTGGCGCTCAATACCTTTAATGTGTTTACCTAATAGTTTAAAAGACACAAACTTAATATCAATGTGTGGCATTAAACGTTTTTCAACAATTCCCGACATTTCAATTTTACTGGCATTACCTTTACTGTTCACTTTACCTATATCAGCAAAAAGGGTGTCTGCAACAGACTCTAAAAGTATATCTGGTGATTGCTGAGCTTGTGCATAAAGCGATGTACTTAAAAATAGCGGTAGCAATTAAAAATAAGTTTAATAAGTTTCATAATATTTTTGTTTGTGTGATTAAGTTAAGGCTAATTTACGTTATTAATACGCAATAAAAAAGGCACAAATAAGCAACTTATTAATGCCCAAAAAGCACCAATAGATTAAGTAATTAAATTCAATAAGTTAATAAAACCTATTAACACACCGTATACATCCCCATTTTCGCTCGCCTTGAATTTATAACCTCCCCACCCTCATCATTTGTTTTTTCGATAAATCAACTATCAGCGAGCAGCTATGAAATCCTTTTTTAAAATACTTATTTTATTAATCGCCTCACTTTTTATTAATAACACAGCATTAGCGCAATCAAACCATGGCTACGCAGTCGACGTACTTAAAGGCACGGGTAATATAAATGGAATAAAATTAGCTTATCAATACCATATGCCAAAAATGCAAAACTTAGTTGGAGATACCCGCTTTTATATCGAAACCAGTGTAAACCTGTGGGAATTTGCGCATAACCACCACTCACAATCCAACTTGGTATTAGCGGTATCGCCTGTATTACAGTTTCCAGCGTTTAGTTTTAATAACACCCCGTTTTATGTTGAAGCAGGCATTGGTATTTCACTTATTGACGAAACACAGTTTGGTGGTAAAAATTTAAGTAGCCATTATCAATTTGAAGATCGTATTGGACTCGTTGCCGACTTAGGCGATACAAACATTGCTTTGCGAATTATTCATTATTCTAATGCGGGGTTTCAAAAGCCCAATCCAGGCCTTGATTTTATGACCTTATCGGTTGCCAAGCGATTTTAATACTCTCTGATTTGTTTGCTGGTAATTACTATTTAAAAACGTAAAATAATCAGCAAACAAAAACTGAGAAATTAAAATGCAAACATGGCAAGTAATCCTCATTGTGGTGATGGTATTTGGTGTTGTAATAGGAAATATTGCCTTGATAAAACACAGTGCTAATATGGAATTTAAAAAGTCAGACTCGCACTTAAAAAACAAACAAGACACAAAAAAGCCCTGATAAATCAGGGCTTTTAATTTAAAAAATAAGCTTAACCAACAAGCCAGTGTGCCATTAACGAAATAATCGGCAATGTTATTAGCGTTCTGAGAATAAATATTACGAACAGCTCAACAATGTTTACTGGAATTTTGCTTCCTAACAACAACGCGCCCACTTCAGACATGTATATAAGCTGAGTCACACTCATCGCGGCAATAATAAAGCGTGTTACATCACTCTCAATAGTCCCAGCTGCAAGGATTGAAGGGATAAACATATCGGCAAAACCAACCATGATTGTTTGTGCTGCAGCCTCAGCTTCAGGCACTTGCAACAATTCTAAAAATGGAATAAACGGCATACCTAAATATTGAAAAAGCGGCGTATATTCTGCAATGATTAATGCAAATGTACCCACGGCCATAACAACAGGTAATACAGCAAATACCATATCAAGTGCGTTGTGTACGCCTTCTTTTAATGTCCCCACTACACCCGGCGATTTATCTGCCTTGGTCAGCGCTATATCTAAAGAATGACCCACTAATGATTTACCTTCAGGCACCAGCTCTGCGTTTGCATCAGGCTCTGAGCCATCAATAAGTAAATCTTTTTTAAACCTAAGCGGTGGCAAGCGCGGCACAATAATAGCGGCAGTAATACCTGCCAAGCACACCGTTAAATAAAACGGAGCAAATAAATACTCAAGCTTTACTTGGCCAATAACCACTAAACAAAACGTAATGGAAACAGCAGAAAATGTAGTACCAATAACAGCGGCTTCGCGTTGTGTGTAGTATTTATCTTCGTACTGGCGCGCAGTCATTAATATTCCCACACTGCCATCACCTAACCACGATGCCACACAGTTAACGGCACTTCGCCCTGGAACGCCAAATAACGGGCGCATTACTTTCGTTAATAACGTACCTACCAACTCAAGCAACCCAAAGTTAAGTAACAAAGGAAGTAAAAGTCCTGCCAGTATAAATACCGAAAACAACACAGGAAGTAAGTCGTTTAACACGAGTGCCCCTGTATTTTCAGACGTTATCGCATGCGGCCCCACGCCTAAAAAGGTCATTAGTACAAATACAGTACCAAATAAACGCGTAAGCAACCAAATCCAACTAACATTAAATAAGTGGTTTAACAGTGGTACTTTACAAATCACTTGAGGCTTAAAAACACTTACAATGAGTGAAAACACACCCGTTATACAAATTATGGCAGTAATAATAGCCTGTGCTGTATCTGCAAAAAATACTTGCATGGCTTTGGCCATCATTGCAATAGGAATGGTCATTGCTTCACCGCTCGACACCGGCGTCATGAACAAAAACACACCAATTAGCGAAGGCACAAGGAACGCAAACCAAGTACGCCAATCGTACTGAGGTGAAGTTGATAATTGAGACATATTTTTAACCTATAAAAACCACAAAAAGAGCTAAGCGCTCTTTTTGTGGTAAAACGTATTATTATTTATATTTTAATGCCGCGCTTAATAAGTGCTGCTTCTAGTGCTTGCTGTAAACCATTCATGGTACCTGGCTCTAGCGTTTCGCCTTTATCATCCATCCAGGTTAAGCTTGTGCCACCTTGCTTGGTTTTACTCACTAAAATTTGGTATTGGCCTTCATCTATTGGTAATTGCGCAACATCGTCGCCCCAAATCGAATCCCACATACTGCTTTCTGGTGCTTTATAGTCAGCTGTAATTAAACCTGTATCTTGGTTTATTTCAACAATAGTAAACGACAAACGCTCTAAAAAGCCTGAAAAACGATCAAATACCGCATCGTAAGACTGCTCAGTAACCAGTGCTGCATTACCTTTATTGTCAAAGCCCATTTCTAAAGAAATAATACCTTGGCGCTTGCGCATATCTACTTCAAGCTGGCGATAGCGGTAATCAAATTCAGTAATAACTTGGTTAAGTGCACGCACTTCTAATTGCTGTTTAAGCAAGTCTGTAAGTGTTGTATCACCTTTAAAATCGATTAACTCAGCACGTAAAGAGGCTGTACGTTCATGCGATTTTTTTTCAATAGAAAATCTAAAACGTTGCAGGTCATCGTTTTTTTCATCGCCCCACAACCAGCTTTCTTCTGTTTTAATAATTGCGTACCAATCGGTTTCAATAATGCCAAGTAGCTTATCTTCTTTGGTAGTAGCGGTGTTATTTTCAGCTAAAACAGCTTTAATTGAATCCCAAATAAAGTCATCTAAATCAACAATGCCATCGTTTTTATCAAAATATACGCGTGCTAAATTATCAGCCTCTTCGACCCAGCTGCCTTTTGCTACAGTGAGTACTTGAGCTGGTGGACGATAATTGGTTGCGTCTGGATCATTGTCATATTGACCTACTTCCATTTTATAAACTGGATCTTGAGCCGGCTGAGATAAAGACGCTGGCGCTTTTACTGGCTCATGCGCGCGGTAATTACGTTCATTATGCGCATCGTTAACAAATACACTACACCCTGATAAACTTACCAATACACTTACTGCAAGTGCTTTTGGGATCCAATACTGCACAGATAATTCTCCTTAGCATACCCTTTAATTGTTTTAACAAATATATGAGTGGGTTATGCCGATTTGGTTCAGTGTAAAATCAATATTAACTTTACATTTTTATTTGGCTGCTTAATTGCAATAAAGTTCAGCACCTCAACTTAGAAAAACTAAGGGCAAATAAGCAAATTTTAACTATGGTACTTTCCTGTGCTAGTAAAAACAAGAAACACCGTACTTTAAACGCGCTTAATTAGCCCGCATTGTAGTTTACACACTGTTTTGTGTTAAACTTCGCCGCCGAGCAAGTCCTCGAGTGTATTTAGTAGTGTTATCCATTGCGTTGTTATAACCCTTGTAACTTAGGTATTTTAACCCATGACTGCATTTTCAAATCATCAAATTGTGTTAACTGCTATCGGCGAAGACAGGCCTGGTATTGTCAGTGAACTGACGCAATTAGTTAGCGACTGTCACTGCAATATTATTGACAGCCGCATTGCCATTTTAGGCTGCGAGTTTACCTTTATAATGTTATTGCAGGGCGATATGTCGGCCATTAGCCGAATTGAACATGTGTTACCAACCAAAGCAATGGAACTTGGCTTGTTAACCATGATGAAACGCACAACCAGCCATACCCCTAGCGAGTTTTGCGCCGGTTACACATTAGAATACACGGGTATAGATACCCCTGGTACGCTAAGCAAAGTGACACGCTTTTTTGCCGATAACCACATCAGCATTTGCTCTTTAAAGTCAGATACGTTTAATGAAGAAACTGACACTAAAATGCGCTGTGAAGTAGAATTTAATATCCCCATAGATGTAGACATAGATAAATTTAAAATTAGTTTTGAGAGCCTTTCTCATACCCTAAACGTAGATTATATTTTTAAACGCATTCGTTAAGGAAATAGCATGAACACAATTAGTCCATTACAAGCTGGTGATACAGCACCCGCTTTTAGCTTACAAAACCAAAACGACGAAACAATCACATTAAGTGAATTGTTAAAAGAGCAACAAGTACTTGTGTACTTTTACCCTAAAGCGTCTACACCAGGTTGTACCGTGCAAGCAGAAAACCTGCGCGACCAACAAGCTGAGCTTGCTAAATTTAACACCCGTGTTGTAGGCATCAGCCCAGATCCAATTAAGCGCCTTAAAAACTTTGAAACTAAAAAAGAGCTTAACTTTGATTTACTCGCCGATGAAGATCACGCCATTGCAGAAGCATTTGGTGTATGGGGCTACAAAAAGTTTATGGGTAAAGAGTACGACGGTATTCACCGCTTAACGTTTTTAGTAGGCCAAGACGGTAAAATTAAACACTTATTTGATAAATTTAAGACCAAAGATCATCACCAAGTGGTGCTTGATTATTTGGCAGCAGAATAAGCTCGCTAACTACGACCAAAAAAATACATAAAGCGTTGCCCTAGAGCAGCGCTTTTTTATGTTATTTACTAAATAACGTGGTTAAATAAAGCATCTTCGAAAAATAAATAAACAACTGCACGTTTTGAATTTAAAGTTACAGTTTGTTCCTTTTTGTTTTCACCAATACGCTTTATTAGGTTACTCATATATGAGACAAGAATTAAGAACTAAAATAATTGAAGTATGTGATAAAAAAATTGCCAGTAAAGGTGATAATGTAGGTCTGTCTTTCTATGCTTTTTTTGCTAATAAAAACAACAATCCTGAACTTTTAATGGAAGCTGCTACTTGGTGGATTCAAACTCATCAGTTAGATCACTTCGTTAAAGCTCATAAAATAAAACAGATGGTGCTGAGTAATTTATAAGCCCTAAAGTGTTCATATTCAATGTGCATAATGCTTTAAGCAACAGTTAAAAGCGCGATTTAAAGTCTCTAAATCAAGGATTGTGTATGTCTTTTGTAAAAAAGCTATTTCGGTGGTCACGAGGCAGGCAAAAATCGGGCTATGATAAAATGCTGCTTTGTGGTGCATTTTGGCCCATAAAGTTTGATGTGTATTTATTAAAGTTCCCAAAAGGAAGTGAAATACCACCGCACACTGATCATGTTAAGGATGGACAGCATTACAGACTAAATATTGTGTTAAAAAAAGCGGATATAGGCGGAGAGTTTATTTGCTCTAGCCTCATATTTGAAACAGAACGGATCAAGTTATTTCGCCCTGATATCAGCAAGCACCAAGTATCAAAGGTAGAAAAAGGTAACCGATATATACTCAGTATTGGCTGGATAAAAAACAAAATATAAGGATTTAAATTTGAAAAAGGCAGTTAGATTTAAAGCGTATTTAGTGGCTTTAATCACATGTATTATTGGGTTTCAGTTTTCGCCGGCAAGTAATCAGTTTTATGCAAACCCGTTTTATATTGGCGGTTTTATTTTTGCAATCGTACTAATTGTTAATGTTATTAATTACTTCTGCCCAAAGTGTAAGAAAAACCAAGTAATGCAATCGGCTAAAGGCTATCGCCTTCCAACAAATAAGTGCTATCACTGCGGGGAAGAAATTAACTAGCCTTGTCGGATGGCGCTTCGCTTATCCGACCTACGTGTTTAAATAAGCTTGTTAGAGTTTGATATAAAGAGCGCTTGGAAAGAGTGAGCATTGAAGTTGCTGTGTTGGGTTTCGTTTCACTCAACCCAACCTTTTATCTACAGAATATAACTTAACGCAGAGCAGCTTATCGCTTACAGCTAACCACTTAAAGCCGCCTTTGCGCTTTAACTAATTCCTAAATACTTGTGTACTTGTATTGATAGGCGCCAGTTTTTGGCAATACAGGTGTCGATTGCTAATTTGGTTGCTGATACTTTTTGGCTAATTGGCTGTAAGTAAACAAGCTTTGGGTTAACACCTGTTTTGGCAAATAGCGCTTCAAGCTCTTCTACGTGCTTTTGCATTGCTACGGGATGTTTAATTTCGTTTGCACGCTTCATGGCGCTGGTAAGTACTTCATAACCGCCGCGCATGTTTATTTTAGGCGAAACGGTAACCCATGTTTGCTCCGGGGCAAGTATTTCAAACGTGCCGCTGGTTTCTATTTGTGTAGTAAAGCCTTGTGCATGTAATAAGTTACATACTGGGTTTAAATCGAACATGCATGGCTCGCCGCCAGTAATTACTACGTGCTTTGCGGTATAGCCACGTGATTTAAACAGCTCAAGTACTTGCTCGGCGCTGGCATCGGCCCAATGATCTGAGTCGGCTTTTTTCTCTACGGTTTCGTCAAGAGACACTTTGTATACGTTGTCTACATCCCATGTTTGTTTTGTGTCGCACCACGAACACCCTACAGGGCAACCTTGCAGGCGTAAAAATATTGAGGGTGTGCCAGTAAAGCTTGCTTCACCTTGAATGGTTTCAAACACTTCATTAATTTTGTACAAAAGAGATCTCACTTACTACCTAGCAGCAACATTGCTACTATTAAAGACGAAAAAGCGCTGAGCAAAAATTGTTATTTAAGCCGCGGCCATGTAGTATATCGCGCCCTGATATAAACCTCTATTAAAACTAAGAGCAAAACAGATATGACGCAAAAAGTAGTTGTTATTTATTCCGGCGGTATGGACTCATTTACCGTATTAAATAAAGCCCTGCAACAAGGCCATGATGTATATGCCCTTTCGTTTGACTATGGTCAGCGTCATGTAAAAGAGCTTAAAGTTGCAGCGAATGTGTGTGAAAAGCTTAATGTTCCACACAAAATAGTTGATATTTCAGCTGTTAATCAGCTTATTGGTGGCTCATCATTAACCGATAACATTGATGTACCAGAAGGCCACTACGAAGAAGAGAGCATGAAAAGCACAATAGTGCCAAATCGAAATATGATTTTGCTCTCGCTTGCAGTTGGTTACGCAGTATCACTTAAAGCAAGCCAAGTTTATTACGGTGCACATTCTGGGGATCATGCTATTTACCCCGATTGCCGTCCTGAATTTGTGCAAAAAAATGGATGATGTATGTCGTATTGCAAACTACGATGCAGTAGAAATTTTTAGCCCATATCTTAATAACACCAAAATTGATATTTTAACTGACGGTATTAAAATGGGTTTAGATTACAGCCAAACATGGACATGTTACAACGGCCGTGAAAAGGCCTGTGGTAAGTGTGGTGCGTGCCAAGAACGTTTAGAAGCATTTGCACTAAACAATATTACAGATCCGTTAGAATACGAATAAGCAACACATAACTACCCATTTAGGTACTAGAAAAAGGCTATGTTACATAGCCTTTTTTATTGCACAACAAATTAAATAAATAGCACTTTTACACTCTATAGCCAGCGCCTTACGCGAGCTTTATAGATAGTAAATTCATCACCAAATAATTTAGTAAGCGCACGTTCTTCTGGCATTATTTGGAACAACGTTAAATAGCCAATAAACCCAATAACACCTAACATTGCCCAAACAGAGCTTAACCACACCCCCCACCCAGCTAAAATAAATGCAAATCCTAAATACATGGGATTACGTGAAATTCGGTAAATACCGCTGGTAACTAATTTTGATGCCTGTTCTGGTTTATTGGGGTTTACTGTGGTTTTGGCTAGCTTAAAGCTCACAACACCCGCAACACAGCTTGCACAACCAATAATAACTAAACTTGCCGCCAAGTAGGCAACAAATACAGTAAAGTCAATAACACTGTAATGCGCTATAAGCGCCATAATGCCTGCAAAAAATAGAACAACTATAACGGGAGGTATTTTATTATTTAGCATAATAACTCTCTGATAAAATTAGTTTATAAAATAGTGTGTTAGTAACTATATGGCGATTGATTTGACATTAAACAACCCTGTTACTGTATAAAGTATGAACACCAAACAAAAAGCACTGATTTACATGTATATAGCTACAGTGTTAATTGATTGATTTCAAATCATCGCCCTTTACAAATAAAGTTACAATTGTCAGCTTTATCTAAATTGAAGAAAGCGTATACTTTAAAAATAAAAATATAAATATAAAAGGAATATAGTTATGTCTGGTACTACGATGATTGTACTTATCGTGCTTATATCTGTGGGTTCGGGTGTGGTTTACGATA
The DNA here is from genome assembly GCF_000241365.1 of Pseudoalteromonas sp. BSi20480. Taxonomy (NCBI): domain Bacteria; kingdom Pseudomonadati; phylum Pseudomonadota; class Gammaproteobacteria; order Alteromonadales; family Pseudoalteromonadaceae; genus Pseudoalteromonas; species Pseudoalteromonas sp. BSi20480. Next base: position 37,384 of record NZ_BADX01000085.1, read on the forward strand.
TGTATAAAAAGCATTTAGAGTTTAAACATAAAATGCAAAACAACAATAGCGATGCTCATAAACAACTTGCTGAAACAAAAGCAGAAGTGGTTGCACTAAAAGAACGTGTACAAACACTCGAAGCCATTGTGACCGACTCAAGCTTTAACGTTAAGCAAGAAATAAACAAACTGTAAGCGTTGTTAAACGCTTACTTGTTCACTAAGGCCCTTAAAGGTAGTTTGGGTATAAATGGGCATTTTCTGGTTGATCTATTCCATGGGCTGCTAAAAACCCACCTATAGCTTGTCCACACCCCTGAGGTGCCCGCCCGCTGTCTATTTCAAAGTTTAATTGATTAGCTTCTTGCTTACCCATTGAGCACAAATCAACTGTATTTGGTGAGCGCATTGCAATGCTTAACTTACCAATACTTTCTACCGCCACACTTTTACTAAAGCGGGCAAAACCTTGATACTTAAACTGCTCATTTACGTAGTCGTTGCTAGTATTAACTAAGGCTGTAATAAAACCATGTAAAAAGTGGTTAGTAGACGAACCCGTAGTTAAAAACGCAATTGTTTTGTTATTAAATTCATTAAGCTGAGCGTTGTCGCAATGAAGCTTTACTGTATACAAGTGTTGCTGCTCGTTTATAACTTGATGGCTGGTAAGCTCAACAGTCGAGTCAGCAAAAACAATACGGCTGATTAAATCTTTAACGTCATTATTATGCCGAGCTTGTATGACTAGTTCAGGGTTTTGCGCCATGACAGGTAAGTCGTGGTGATTATTAAATGGTGTGCTAATTGCACCATTTTGTTTTAACTGAAACAACTCTCTAACTTCGTGCTCACGCGCTACTTTTAAAGCTAAAAAAGCAGTTTGAATAAGTTCTGAAGTGGGCAAGTTTTCTTCTACTATCCAGCGCCTACCAAATAGTAATTTTTTTGCTTTATCGGCATTTTGATGGCCACTTTTTTTGTAGTTGTCAGGGCTTAGTACTGCAACTTGTAGGTAAATTTCATCGCCTTTTTGTGCAGCAAGAACTCTAAAGTGCGCCGAAAACTCTATGCTTTCGAGCACTTCATTTACACTTTGAAGTGTATGCTTGTAACGTAAAAAATGCTGTGGAACGACCCAATTATTATTAGCTAATTGCACAAGCGGCGCATAGGGAATTGGCTGCTCGTAGCTATGTTGCCATTTTTTGTCGTTACTGAGTAACGTATTTAGGTGACTATTTTTATCTGACATAAATAAACCAAATAAACTCGCACTGGGCAAGATATTAACTGTGCTTACATTACGTGTTTTGTTATGTAATTAGATCACAGCCGCCCGACAAAATTGGGCTTTTTTAACTATCGTATAGACTTTGATAGTCGCTTATAACTTTTTGATAATAAAGCTCATCTTTATTGAGCATTTTATTATAATGATTTAACAGTCGTTGAATGTAAGCCGTATGCTGTTTATTATTTAAGTCCCACATGGCATCACCTGTTTTACTTACCGTTTGGTTGCTTTTAAAGCTAACCTCTATGAGTTCGTATATACGGTTTTTATCGCTTATGATGTGCTCACTATGCAAACCCAAATTAAGCGTGTGTAAACCACTGCGCAGTAAATAGGTGTGGTGAATTGGGCATAAAATAAATCGAACATGCTTTACACACTCTGGCGAGTTGTTAGCTATTATTTGCTGCACTAAACGCAGCGCTAGCTCACCACCTATACCCGCTATAACCACTACCTGATTTGCTACATCATCAAGCTTTATACTTCCAACGTCCTGACACAAGACCTGCCATTCAGGCTTTTTATCACCAGGCGTCCTTAGTTTTTTGTTACGTGTAAGCGTTGCCTCAAGGTCGGCCATGACATTGGATAAAATATCAACAAATATGACCTTATCCGCAGCTGAGCGCTTTAACAAAGCCATTCCCAAATAGCCATGATCGCAGCAGCAATCCCAAATAGTGTTTTGCTGGCGAGTGATCAGCGCATCAATCGCAGCCAGTCGTTTACTGAGCTTCATTTAATCAGGCGAATGTGACATTTTATAGACAAGCGCTTTTAAACTTTTATCACTGTCTATTTCAATAAAGCGTGCGGTAGGTGCAAGGCGCTCTACAAATTCAATCGCACCTTGTGTGTGCTCAGCAATAAGTGCTTTAAAGGCATCCTCAGTTAGCTCGGGGCTATTGGCGCATAAGAGCAATTTAGTTGTTTGATTAAGTAACTCAGGGAGCCTACGAAGCACTTTTTGGTAATCTTTAGTTAAAATAAAGCTGCCTTTTTGAAAACTTGGTGGGTCAACAATAATCAGATCAAACGGAGCCGCTTTTTTTAATTTACCAAACGACTTTAAAATATCGTGAGGTAAGTAACTCACGCCTTTGTCAAAGCCATTTAACTGATGGTTTTGCTTACCTAGTTTGAGCACTCCTTTGCTCATATCCATATTCATTACGTGATCAGCGCCGCCCTGCATTGCTGCTAACGAAAAGCCGCACGTGTACGAAAATAAATTAAGTACTTTGCCATGCTTACTATTGGCCATTACAAACTCACGGCCGCTTCGCATATCTGGAAAAATCCCGGTATTTTGGCGGCTTTGCAAATCAACTAAAAAGCGAATTCCGTTTTCGGTTACTGTATGCGGGTTAGGAAGCGCTCCAAACATAACGGTATTTTGGCTTTGTACACCTGCGCGCTGCTGATAAACAAGCGAGGTAATTAACTCTGGGTAATGCGCTTGCGCCCACTGCCAAAGTGTTTCGGTTAGCTGATTAAGCGTGTTGTCGTCTATTTCATCGTAAGAGACTAAAAATAAGCTTGGCGGGTAAAAATCTAAATTTAAGTGGCTTAATGCCTCAATACTATGGCCTCGCCCGTGAAAAACACGACACAGTTCGTTATTTAAAATAGGGGCACTCTCAAGTGCCGTGATAAGAGGCGTAAAATTTATAGTCATTTTTTAATTAATCAACTGTTGTTGTAGTTCGTGTATTTCGTCGCGCACAGAGCCCGCCTTTTCAAATTCTAAATTACTCGCATACGCGTGCATTTTAGTTTCAAGCTGCTTGATTTGCGCTGCAATTTCTTTCGCGCTAAGCACCTTTTTAGACTCTTTACGAATAAGTTGTAGGTTATCTTTAGGGCCAGCTTCTTCACCTACATCCATCACATCAAGAATCTTTTTGGCTAAAGCACGTGGCTCTATGCCGTTATCTATATTGTATTGATGTTGAATTTCGCGCCTGCGGCTTGTTTCATCTATCGCTTTTGCCATAGATTTAGTCACTTTATCGCCATATAAAATAGCACGGCCATCTAGGTGACGCGCGGCACGACCAATAGTTTGAATAAGCGAGCGCGTTGAACGTAAAAAGCCTTCTTTGTCGGCATCCAGTATCGCAACCAGCGCCACTTCAGGCATATCCAAACCTTCTCTTAGTAAGTTAATGCCTACTAGCACGTCAAACACCCCTGCGCGTAAATCACGAATTATCTCTACGCGCTCTACAGTATCTATGTCTGAATGCAAATAACGTACTTTTACGCCGTGTTCACTTAGGTAATCGGTTAAATCTTCAGACATACGTTTAGTAAGCGTAGTCACTAATACGCGCTCACCTTTTTCAACACATTGGTATATTTCTGATAATAAATCATCAACTTGGTCGCCAACAGGCCTTACTTCTATAAGCGGGTCTAAAAGCCCTGTTGGACGAATAATTTGCTCTGCAACTTCCCCGCCACTGCGCTCCATTTCAAAGTCGCCAGGCGTTGCCGATACATAAATGGTTTGCGGAGCAATGGCTTCAAACTCTTCAAACCTAAGTGGGCGATTATCCATGGCTGAGGGCATTCTAAAACCATATTCTACAAGGTTTTCTTTACGGCTTCTGTCGCCTTTATACATAGCGCCGATTTGCGACACCGTTACATGGGATTCATCAATAATCATTAATGCGTCATCAGGCAGGTAATCAAGCAATGTTGGTGGCGGATCGCCAGGGGTTCGCCCCGATAAATATCGACTGTAGTTTTCTATTCCCGAGCAATAACCCAACTCGGTCATCATTTCTATATCGTACTGAGTACGCTGCGCAATACGCTGCTCTTCTACCAATTTATTAGCACTGAGTAATTGAGCTCTTCTATCTTTTAGTTCTATTTTAATATTTTCGATTGCACCTAGAATTTTTTCTCGCGGAGTTACATAGTGCGTTTTAGGATAAATAGTGGCGCGCACAATATGTTTTTCAACAGCACCTGTCAGCGGATCAAAAATACTCAAGCGCTCTATTTCGTCGTCAAACATTTCTACCCGCACTGCGTATGTTTCTGACTCTGCCGGGAATATGTCGACCACTTCGCCGCGAACTCGGTAAGTACCTCGGCTAAACTCTATGTCGTTACGGGTATATTGTATTTCGGCTAAGCGGCGAAGCATGTCACGCTGGTCAACTTTTTCGCCTACTTTTAAAAGCAACATCATTTTCATGTATGACTGGGGGTCACCCAAACCATAAATAGCCGAAACCGATGCAACAATAATGGTATCGCGGCGTTCAAGAAGTGCTTTAGTAGCACTTAAACGCATTTGTTCTATGTGCTCATTTATTGAAGCATCTTTTTCGATAAACGTATCACTCGATACAACATAGGCCTCTGGTTGGTAATAGTCGTAATAAGAAACAAAATATTCAACAGCATTTTTAGGAAAAAACTCTTTCATTTCACCATAAAGCTGTGCAGCCAACGTTTTATTGTGGGCCATAATAATTGTTGGGCGATTTAAGTCGCTAATAATATTAGCCATGGTAAAGGTTTTACCCGTACCTGTAGCCCCTAACAATGTTTGATGAGCAAGCCCGGCCTCTAAACCTTCGCACAACTGCTTTATTGCGGTGGGTTGATCCCCTGCTGGCTTAAACTGTGATTTTAACTGAAAATGATCACTCAACTATTGCACTCCTGTAACGACTGACTGCTCAAAGACTTAAGCTCTTTTATAAACCATTTATACGCTACCAATGCGGTAAATAAATTACCGACAGCAGCACCTATAAATAATCCCGTTAACCCTGCAAAATGACTACCTAAATAAGCAAACGGAACATAGAAAACAAACAACCGAATAATACTTAAAAACAGCGCGTTCATTGGTTTATGCAAAGCATTAAACGATGAGTTCGATAATATGATCACACCTTGCAGGCCATAACTAAGTGGAATGATATAAATAAAAAGTTTAATTACATCTATTACCGCTTGCTCTTTACCAAATAACTGACTTATAACGCCAGAAAAAATAATCAGTAAAATATAAATTATGAACTGCCAAACCATGACGAACTTCAAGGTACCTATGTATGCATCTTTCACTCTACATAACTTTCCAGCCCCAAAATTTTGACTAACAAATGGAGGGAGTGTCATTGATAAGGCAAGCACTAAAATACTTGCAATAGACTCTATTCTGCTACCAACACCAAACGCAGCAACAGCCTCAGGGCCATGATTAGCAACAAGTGCAGTCATGACAGCCATTGCAACAGGCGTGAGCATATTAGCACCTGCAGCCGGCACACCTATTTTTAAGATTTTTCGGATTGCCCCCACAACCGTTTGTGAGCCCGCTTTTAAGCTAAGTAGTCGCTTTTTTACGATTAATATATATAAAATAATCACAACTGCTACAGCCCAAGCTATTACACTTGCAATCGCAGCCCCTTGAATACCCATAGCAGGTATAGGGCCAAAACCAAATATCAGCATTGGGTCAAGTATTGCATTTATTAGCCCAGCTCCTCCCATTACAATACTTGGCGTTTTAGTATCGCCACTGGCACGTAATACGGAGTTACCAATCATTGGTGTGATCAAAAATACACTGCCAATAAACCAAATATTCATGTAGTCATGAATTAACGGAAGCACCTGCTGTCCTGCTCCCAATAATGTAAATACAGGGTCAATAAGTAGATAACCAATAAGCGATAACGCAAGCACCAATACAACAGCCACTAATATAGAGATGCTGGCGTCAAATCGGGCTTCATCTATTTTGTTACTGCCTAATGCTTTTGCAATGACAGCTGAAGTACCTATTCCTAACCCTATAGCCAAACTAATTACGGTAAATGTAACAGGGAATGTAAAGCTCACTGCCGCAAGGGGCTCAGTACCTAACAAGCTAATAAAAAAGGTATCAACAATATTAAACATCATTAACATGATCATGCCAAAAATCATTGGAACAGTCATGGTTTTCAACGTGGGCAAGATGGGATCGTTTAGTAAATCTGGGCGAGTCTTGGTATTTTGTGTTACGCGCATGAAATAAATAGCCTCTTTTACTGAGTTGATTATTTTAAAGCATCAGGGCAATTCAAGCCACGGATTTATCAATAGATTTAATGCAATAAAACTGCTTAAAGTGCGCCTTGGAAGTAAACATTGCTTTTTAAACGGTTTTGTTAAAACAGCGGCTTAACGCGTCAAAAAACAATTAAGACACATAATTGTTACTTTTATTACAAAACACACGCGTTACCTGATGTCTTTTTTGCACAAATCTCCTTTTTGATTTATCGTAACGAAAAATTCCACTCATCGTATCACACACAATAAAACAAAAACTTTAAACCATTGTTTTTAAAGGCAATAAAAATAATGATTTAAAAGCTTGAAATCGTTGTAGCACTCTAAATTACTGGTGCTGCTGATGTTCTTAAAGTTTCATAAACAGAGTTATCCACAGAAACCGTGGATAACTCATTGGACCCCGCATTTATAAAGGGTTTAAGAGAGATACATTTTTACTACTAACTTAAAAAGTGATGAGATTTGCTTTTTTAGTGTTTTATAACCTTTGCAAACCTATTTCATCAGGTTAGTAAATTTTATTTGCAATGTGATTATTAAGCTAACCTGTTTTCAGCATTTATAATTGCAAGTTATTGATTGTATTATTTATGAGCACCTTTGCTTTTACTTGCGTATATGGTTAGGTGCTAAAATTACAAATGTTTAAAAAGCATACGCTTTAGATTTTATTACTTAGGATTAAAAATATCCTAACGTCAGGTTTTTGAGTATAAATAGCTAAAACGAAGAGTCAGTACTTTTAAATTTTGTGTTTTACACAGACCAAATCATTTCAAAGTCGTATTTTATTTACTCAATTGGCTATAGCAAACGATCACTTAGCGCTAGTTTACCACTGATGGTTTTATTGAAAGGCCAATAAATGGTTTCAAATAAAGCTATAAAACACGCAGATTGCACATAAAAACAACGAATAAACCTCTTTTTTAATTTATGACTTTTATATGTTGACACTTTGCAGCGCGGTCATTAATATTTCGCCCCGTTGAAAGGCAAGACGC
>NZ_BADX01000084.1:0-68753 GCF_000241365.1 Pseudoalteromonas sp. BSi20480
AAACCGCCAGTAAGTACAAGCTGCAATAGTGCCCCCGCAGAGGCTTTAATACGCAGGTTTAAATCTACATCGTTAAACCAGTGCATAATAGCAACTGCAAGCGTTGGCGGGGTATTTGGCCCCAAAATAAGAGGCATCTCTACACTTGCACTGGCATAAGCCAATACGGCTAAAATGGGTAGGCGCAGCAATGGGTAAAGGCTTGGCAGTATCACTTTAAAAAAAGCAGTCATAGGGCAGTAGCCTAAATTAAGCGCGACTTTATGTTGCTGGCGCAGCTTTTTGCCAAGCTCAGGTTGGGCAAGCACACCTAGCGCCATTAACAGTAAAAAAGGCAACTCTTTAAGCGTTAAGCCTAAAATTATACTAATACCAAACGCGTCATGCGGAAACATGCCATTAGGCGCAAGTTCCCACCCACTAAGCCAAGGCGATACTAAGCGCGAGATCATGCCCGAAGGAGCAATTAAAAAACCAACCGCTATAGCTGCTGCTGCGTGGGGTATTACGAGTATTGGGCTGAGTAAACGCTGAATACGGTTAAGCCACGGGCTATTAAAAAATGCCGCTAAAATCATTAACGTTATGATAAAGGCAAGTAAGGTACTTATTAATCCGCTGCCAACACTTAGCATAACCATGTGTGTTAGGCCGGGTGTTTGCATGAGCATAGTAAAGCCATGTAGGCCAAGTGTTGTGTGCTCAAGTACCGGCGCATAGCCAAAAGCGGGTAATAGCACGCTAATTAAGCCCCCTATTACCGGCAAAATTAGTAATGCCAGTAAAAAGCGTGGACTTAATTTAACTAATTTACTAAACATATCGGCGCTTTTATGTGGTTTAAGCGTTGGGCTTGCTGCTAACTTATTTGAAACAACACTCATTGGCTTATTCCAAAACGTGTTTGCCAACCTTGCATAATAGCGTTTACCCAGCTTGGGTGTGGCTCACTTAGCGTGCGTTTAATACTATTCAAAGGCAGCGCGCTTGGATGCGGCTGAGTTGTTTTAAATAAGGCTTGTTGCTGTGGTGTTAGCGTTGACTGAATAAGTACACTCTTATCGCCCCATATAGGCGCTTTTTGTTTTTGAGCTTGCGCCTTTGGGCTTAATAAAAAATTAGCCACTAACTGCGCACTTTGCTGGTGGCTTGCATTATAAGGTATGGCTACAAAGTGGGTGTTACTTAAACTGCCATCTTGCATTGCATAACTGCGCATACTTTTTGGTAAATCATAACGTTTAACAGCGGCGGGCACTTCGGGTGCTGAAAACGTAAACGCTATGCTTAGCTCTGTGTCGCCGACTAAGCGGCGCATTTGTGCACCACTTTGCATAAAGTGTTTACCGCCGCGCCAAAGCGTTGGGTGCAGCTTATTTAAAAAGTCCCATAATGGGTTTAATACTTGGGCTGTGTTTTGTGCAGTAGCTGGCTGATTTAACTGCGCTTTAAGTGTATCATCACTTTGTTGATGTAGCATAACAAGCGCGTATTTTAAAAAGCTCATGCCTAAAAAATCAGGGGGCTTTGGGTAGCTAAATCGCCCTGGGTTTTGTGCGCTCCAGCTAAGTAATTGGTTAAGAGTTGTTGGTAGTGTGTTATTTGCAGTGCCGTCAATTGCTAAACTGTCGTAGTAAAAGGTGAGTGAAGCTTGGCCCCAAGGAGCTTCCATCCCGTTGGTGGGTATTCCAAAATCAAAATTAACAGCGGGGTTATTGCTAGGGTCGGTGTAGCTATAATTAGGCAGCTTATTAGCCCATTGTTTAAGTAATAACGAGTGCTCGCTCATGGTGGCAAAGTTAGCACCGTTTATCCAAATTAAATCTACGCTGCCTTTATCGTTATTGTTTGCTGCTTTTTCGGCAAGTACGCGGCTTACCGCTTCGCTGGTATCACTTAGTTTAACGTGTACTAAGTTAATGTTGTATTTGGTTTTTACTTGCTGTGCAGCCCATTGAATATACGCATTTATTTGCGCATCGCCACCCCATGCATAAAAATATACGCTTTGGTCTTTGCCTAAGCTTTCAACTTGCTGCCAACGGCTTTGTAATTGTGTACTTGCTAGGCTTTTAAAGCTAATAACAAGGCAAATGCAAAACGCGACACAGCAAAAGCTGTATCGCGATAATGTTTGCCAAAATTTATTGGCGAGCATTTAAATCCCAGTTGTAGTCTAAAAACTTAACTTTCATGTCATTATTTTTAAGCGCTTTTTGCTGAGCGAGTATCAGTTTTAGTGCTTTAGGGTATTGCATAAAAAACTGTTGCAGCGAGTTTGCGCCTTTAAAGCCTTGTTCAAAATCATCGCCGTACCACTTAAATATTGAAGACACGCTTAGCGTGTTATCTTGCGCTATATTGCGGGTCATGTCTGATAAAAAACGTACCGTTTGCGCTTGCAATTGGCTTTCTAAATCAGTGGCTGTGTAGGCTTCTTCACGTAGTGCTGGGCAGCCAATACTTGCGCAATTTACAGCAAAGTGAATACGTGGGTCGTTGTATTTACCACTGCCACGTATTAAACCATGTTCTATATCATCAAGGCTGCGAGTTTTACCAAGTAATGGCACAAACTCTTTGCTCCATGGTGAGCTAAAAAAGCTGCCTAAATCTTTAATTGACTTAAGATCTGGGTATTTTGTTAATATAAGCTCAACAGTAAAGGCGTTATATGCGTTAATTAAAAACGCCAGCTGCTTAGGTTTTTCCCATGTATCAAACTCATTTTGCGTAACAGCCGATAGCGAATCTAAATAGGTTTTAAGCTCGCTGTGCTTAGCTTTTATTGCTGCGTAATCAACCTCAGTGCTGTGGCCATGGTTTATAGCCACAACATGGTTGTTTAATAATGTATTCCAGCCCTCGTGCATATTTTGAGCTTTGCTTGCAAACGATGTTGCAAGCAAAGCAGACCCTAACAATAGCGCTTTTAAAGGTGTTTTAAACATATTAGCCTCTGCGCCATGTGTGGTATTTTTCAAGCATGTTAAGTACTTTTTCAGGTGCGTGAGCGCGTTTCCACTCGCCTGCTGCGTACTTGTTACCTTCAGCCCAAGTAGGGTAGCTGTGAATAGTACCCAGTATTTTGTTAAGGCCTAAACCGTGTTTCATTGCCAGTACAAACTCAGCTATTAAATCGCCAGCGTGCTCAGATACCACTGTGACACCGAGTATTTTGTCTTTGCCTTTTGGTGTAATTACTTTAATAAAGCCTTTGGTGGCGCTGTCGGTAATGGCGCGGTCTAGCTCTTCAAATTCAAAGCGAGTGATTTCATAGTCAATGCCTTTATCAATAGCGTCTTGCTCGTTTAAGCCAACACGTGCTACTTCTGGGTCAATAAACGTAGTCCACGGAATAACACGGTAATCGACTTTAAACTTTTTAAGATTACCAAATAAGCCATTTACTGCTGCGTACCAGCCCTGATGAGCGGCTACGTGCGTAAATTGATAAGGGCCTACAATATCGCCAGCGGCAAAAATGTTAGGGTAAAGCGTTTCAAGGTATTCGTTAGTGACTACAGTGCGGTTAGTTTCTATGCCAAGCTCTTCAAGGCCGTAACCTTTAAGGCGAGCGCTTCGGCCCACAGCACATAGTAGCTCATCGTATTCAATATCGATTTCGGTATCGTTATGTTTTACCACAATGAACTTTTTACCGTCGCGCGCTTCACAGCGTAGTGCCTGATGCGAGGTTAAAATGTTTACGCCGCTCTCAATAAGCGCTTCGTGAGCAAAGGTAGACACCTCTAGGTCTTCTTTGATCATGATGCGTTCGCTCATTTCAATTTGCGTAACGCTTGATCCTAAGCGTGCAAAACTTTGTGCAAGTTCGCACCCAATTGGACCACCACCAAGTACAACAAGCTTTTTAGGGGCTTCTTCAAGCTCTGCAAATTTAGTCCATAATGTATCGCTTGTTACATAGCCAGTTTCTTCAATACCAGGTAATGGCGGTACAAATGGGCGTGCGCCAGTGGCAATAACAATAGTACGGGCTGTTAATGTTTGTGTGCCGCCATCGTTAAGCTTAATTTCTACAGTCCACGGGTCTAATAATTTACCGTAGCCTTTAACTACATCTACACCAAGGTTTGTGTAACGTTCAACGCTGTCGTGTGGTGCTATATCGGCAATTACTTTATGTACACGTGCCATTACTTTTTTAAACGAAAACTGCGGTGTGGCGTTTTCTAAGCCGTAGTGTTCACCGTGGCGAATTTGCTCGGCAATTTTAGCGCTTTTAATAACGGCCTTACTTGGTACACAGCCGTAGTTTAAACAGTCGCCGCCCATTTCGCCGGCTTCAATTAGGGTTACTTTGGCTTTAACCGCAGCTGCAATATAGCTTGTCACTAAGCCGCCAGCACCTGCGCCAATAACAATCATGTTACGGTCGAACTTTTTAGGTTTAGTGTAATTTTTGTATACGCGACGTTTTTTAAACACGTTTAGGATTCCTTTAGCAATAAAAGGGAACACACCCAATAAAGCGAATGATAAAATAAGATCGAGCGATAAAATGCCAGATAAGCTCTCGATTTGCGCAAGTTGCGTACCCGCGTTTACAAATACAAAAGTACCTGCGAGCATACCTACCTGACTTACCCAGTAGAAGGTCCACGATTTAATTGCAGTAACACCCATTAGTAAGTTAATTAAAAAGAACGGGAATACGGGTACTAAACGAAGGGTAAATAAGTAAAACCCACCTTCTTTTTCAACGCCTGCGTCAATAGCGTCTAAGCGCTCAGGAAAACGTTGTTTAATTGTATCGCGTAGTAAGTAACGCGATACTAAAAAGGCAAGCGTAGCACCTACCGTAGAGGCAAACGAGGCAACCAATAAGCCTTCAACTAAGCCAAATAATGCACCTGCGGCCAGTGTTAATATAGCAGCACCCGGTAAAGAGAGAGCCGTTACTACCACATAAAGCAAAAAGAAGCCGCCAATAACAAGCAACGGCGACTGTGCTTTGTACTGATCAAATTGATCCATTGACCCTTTTAAGCCATCAAGTGTTAGTAACTGGTGTAAATTAAAATGAAAGAACGCGCCAATAGCAGCGGCGGCAATCACTATTAATAATAATTTTTTTATCATGTTCTCTCTCTTAATTAGGGCCTATTAACCTTTTTGGATTGCACTAGGTAAATCCTTTGGGCTGAACCTGTTTAGCATTAATTTTACTTTAACGCCTATGAGGAATAACCACACCACATAGGCTTTACCTCGCTTTATAAGAAGCAAATTTATGTATATTTAAGCTTTAAAGCTAAATATTCATAAATATTAAAACTTATGAGTCAGAGTCAGCTTGGCATTTATTGGCAATTCAGGGAATGCCAAGGTTGCGCCAAAGTAGCCGCCTTCAAAAACAGGACGCCAATTTTTTTGGTTTGTGATGTTATTTACATCTAAACGTAACTTGGTACTAGGCGTAAATGCATAGCTAGTATTTACGTTTAGCGTGTATTGATCACGAATTTTAACTGTTTGTAAAAAGTCTAATGGGTAACTCTTTGTATATAGACCTGAAAAACCAGTTTGCCATTTCGAGGTAATTGAATAATTACCATTAAAACTAAACGATTGCTCTGGAATACCTTGTACTTGACTGTTTGACGGTGCAAATGGTGTAAAGCTTGGCGCGCCAACGCCCGTACCAGCAATAATGTCTGGGCGTGAGTTATCAAACGCATCAGCGACTTGAGCTGAATCTTGGCTGCTTGCAGAGTTATCGTAGCGGGCATCTATGTAGCTGTAGCCCGCACTTAGCCAATAAGGGTAAGCATCATAAAATACTTGGCTTTCAAAACCTGTGGTACGAATACCTGTATTGCTGCCATCGCGATTACGTAAACTACGGCGCTGGCTAAATACCGCGCCATCAGCGTACCAGTCGCTGTCGGTTGGAGCGTATTTTAAACCAAATTCTACGAGTGTGTTTTCTGTTGCAAAGTTTTGTGCACTAATCACGTTGCCGCCACCCAGCACATTACCGCCAGCCATACTATTTGATGTGGCCTCGTTATAACTTGCAGCACCGTAGCCTGTGAAATCAGCATTTAGTTTGTAATTAAAGCTTACCTGACCTGACTGAAGTGTGTCGTTAATGCTATCACTTGCTGCAGTTTGGCCTTGTGGTGCAATAGGATCACGTGCTTCTACATCATAATAATCTACCCGGTAACCTACGCTTGTATGAAGTTTATCTGTCCAATCCGAGTCTTGCTGAATAGCAAAACCTGTTTGCCATGAACGAGAGTCAGTGGTGTCTGATAGGTTAAAGTCGCCGCTACCGTCGTTATCTATATCGTACTGTGCACCAGGTGATACGAACACACCCGGGCGAAGCTCAACCAAACGTGCCTTTTGTGCGTCTGTTAAAGGAATGCGGCGATTTGATAATGGGCCAGTTAAATCAATAGGTAAGTCGGCCTCTGTGGTGAACTGGCTGTAGCCAAGCACTTTGTTATAGCGTACGTCAAAAGCAAAAATAGTTTGTTGTTCGTCGTTCCAACTATACGTTAGTTCTGTTCGATTTTGCGCCGTGTCGGCACCGTCAATAATTTCAACAAAGCTATTTTGGGCAATCTCTTCACGCTGTAAATGTTGAAAGTAGGTGATGTTTTTAAGTGAGGCATTTTCACTTAGCTCACGTTTATAAATACTGTGAATTAAATAGGTTGTAGCTTCGTTTTGGTTATCAGGGTCTGTAAGTACAGTGCTGCGATCAATGTTTACTTGCCCAGTAGGCGACACAATCGAACCCGCCGCCGGTACTGTACTGCCATTTGCTTGCACGCCTTGGCCAGTAATATAAAGGCCATCATCAATTAAAGCTTGGGTAGGGCGGTTAATACCGGCGTTGTCGGTAAATTCGACTTGGTATAGCTCAAAGTTAATATCCCAAGTGCTTTTATCGTCTGGCAAAATGCGTAGTGCTGCAAATAAACTGTCGCTTTTAGTACCTGAATAATCGTAATAGCTGCCATGGTCAAGGTGTTCATAGCTTACTCTAAACCCGACTTTGTCTTTAATAATTGGCGCAGTGTAATCTATTTGCGCACTGTATTGGTCCCAACGACCGGCCGATAAACTCGCTTTGCCTTTACTTTCGTCCGTTGACGCTACTTTTGACTGTAAGTTAACAAATCCACCGTTGCGTTGGCTTGAACCAAACAAAACCGGCGGTGCGCCTTTTACTACATCTATTTGTTCGACAGAATTGAACGATAACGGCACGCCAAACCCATTGTTACCTGCTTGACGACGTGTACCATCTTGAAAAAGCTCACCCAATTGACCGCGAATAGTAGGTAAACTTGGCGCGCCAAAGCCACTTGCAGAGTATGTGTTTGGGCTTACTGCTAATACATCTTGTAAAGTAGTAATGTTAAGCTGTTCTATAAGTTCGCTTGAAATAGGCGTAACTGAGCGTGCTATGTCTTGAAGTGCTAAGTTATCACCAAAAGGACCGTCAATTGTTTCATTTTTAACAGAAAGACCTTGAGACTTTATAACTTGACCAGCCACCTCTATGTGTTCAATCGAATCTTTTACTTGCGTATTTTCAGCTGCAAAAGCAACAAGGGGAGTGTTTAATATGGTGGCTAACGTTAGTGCTAAGTATGCGTGTTTCAAGGGTTGTCTCTCTAGTGTAATTAGTTATTGGCGATAAAGACCGAAAGGAATAAAAATATCTTTCAATTAAAGTATAACTTTTTAATTTTTAGAATGGATGCGTGCAAATTATTCTTATTATAGTCTTAAGCTTTAAATGTTGTTGAATACCTACTTGGATTAAATCTAAATAGTTTGAAATTAATCATACCTTATACGGTCTTGTTCTGTTCTTGGTTTATTTATATATTTTTAAAGGAAATTTTATGACGGATTCTTTAAGTAGTGATGTTCAAAATCGTTTGCAGTGGTCACTTTTATCTTTGCGTGTAGGTGTGTTTATTGTAATGGTTATGTGGACGTTCGATAAGTTTGTTAACCCTGCACATAGCGCACGTATTTTTGAGCATTTTTATGGGATTAGTGGCTCTACAGATATGGTGGCTTACATTATTGGTGCGGTGCAGCTAGTACTTGTTTTAGCGTTTTTAGCAGGTATTAAAAAACGTATAACTTACGGTATTATTTTCATAATGCACGGCTTATCAACGCTTTCATCTTACAATCAGTACATTGATGGCTTTAATAACTTATTATTTTTTACTGCGTGGCCAATGTGGGCAGCGTGTTTTGCACTTTATTTATTACGGGATCAAGACGTAAAATATACTGTTAAATAAAACAGCCAAACAAAAAAATGGTTATAAGCCAATTAGCTTATAACCAAAAGTACACAGGGAGGTGTATGAATTCTTACTTGTACGATTAATGCATTGCGTCGTTGTATTTGTCGCCTAAGCGCTCTTTTTGCCCTTCAGACAGCGCTTTACCTGCTAGTTGAAATACTTCATGTTCTTCTTCATCTAAGTGATGATGCACTAAATGGTGTAGTTTTTTAGCTTCTACTAACCATGCTGATGAGCTCATTTCGGTGTCTTCAAGTTGTTCAATTAGTTCATCAATTTCATGATGCTCTGCAACACTGTGGCGTGCTTTTTCTTGCGTTAGATCTTCGCAAATTAATGGATTATAAAAGTAGCGCTCTTCAAATTTTGCATGTTCTTCTAGCTCTGTTTTTAGCTCATCCATTAAGCTATGACGTTTTTTTGTGTCGCCCTTGGTTTGAATAAGCGCGTCAACTAGTTTGCGTTGTTTGTCATGATCATTACGTAGTGCTTCAAAAATATTCATAAATCATCCTAATCAATTACGTTGCTTAATAACTATTAAGCAAACGCAGTGCCAGATTTCAAGTTATTGAAAATAATGAGTTTATATATTTTAGGCTATATTTTTGGATTGTTTGTGTATTTTTTACAGACGAGAGGATGAAATAATTTCTTACTTTTAATACGAGCTAATACTTCACGTGCAGCTATTTACAATTAGCTTGTTAAAAACATATTTGGGGGCATGTGCTTGTTAAAAACATATTTGGGGGCATGTGCTTGTTAAGCTTTAATACGCCTAGGGCTGCTCAACATTAACCTGATTACGGCCACTTTGTTTAGCCTTATAAAGAAGCTCATCAGCATGAATGATCAGTTTTTCAAGTGAGCGGTTAGAAGAGGAGCTAATTGCTGCACCTGCGCTAAACGTAATGGTTTCAGTATTATTTAAACCTTCTATTTCGCTACAAATATCTATCAGTGTATTGGCAATAGAATCGAACGTTGTTTTAACGCTTTGTTTATCAACAGTGTTTAAAATAAATAACCATTCCTCACCACCATAGCGGCCAAATTGGTCGTCATCAGCAAGTGTATTTTGTGCTGCACGAGCAAAAGCTTTAAGAACGGAGTCACCCACATCGTGGCCGTAAGTGTCGTTAATGTGCTTAAACAAATCTAGATCGACAATGGCAATTGTAGCATTGCTTTGCTTAAGTTTTTGAGCCGCTTTTTGCATAATACCGCGTCGATTTAAACTGCTAGTTAAGTAGTCAGTCAGCGCAATGTTATAATATTTTTTACGTTGTAGTACTTGTTTATAAATAAGTAATAACGACATAATAACTAAAATAAACGCAATTGTTGCGCTTAACCGCCAAATTATTTTTTGTTGATACTCTTCTTTGGCGAGTAATTCGTTAATGTTTTTGTCGTATTCTAGTTGGAGTATTTTTTCTTCTTTTTCTTTTACTTCAAATTTTATTTGCAGCGTTTTAATGTTTGTTTCGCTGGTGGCTTCGTAATGCTTTTTCATAAATGTAAGCATTTGCTCCATTGCGTCAAATGCATCGTCTGTTTTGTTGAGGCTTCGTTTTAAATGGTATCGCTTTTGAAGGTAATCGGCTTTATAAATGCTGCGGCTAAAATCATCGAGCATCGAAAATACTTCGTCATTCATTTTATCGGCTTTTTCAAGTAAACCTTGTTTTTTATAAATATCTAGCATCAATATCATCGATGCGAGTTTCATATCACCTATTCCGGCTAGGTGGGCAACCTCAATATTTTTTGTGGCTAAGGCGAGCGCATCTTCGTAGTTTTCTTGTTTGTATAAAATATTAGCAATTGAATACTGAGCAAAAGACAGTCCTTTTTGCATGTTAACAGATTCAAAGTAAGAGAGTGCTTTGTCTAAATAAATGAGGGATTCGTTTGGTTTGTTTATTTCAAGTAATACATTGCCCAAGCTCCAGTAAGCTTTAGCTGTATATAAACCATCTTGAGTTTGCTGATATGCGATCAGCGCTTTTTTAGCGTATGTTATTGCTTTTTCTTTGTTTTCTAAATAATTATACGCATCGGCTATCTTCCTGTAAAAATAGCCTTGCGATGCAATATCGTTGTTTTGCATCGCCAGTTCTAATCCGTCAAGTGCCACGCTCAAGGTTTTTTTCAGTTCATCTGTTTCGGTATAAAAGTATGCAAAGGCTCTTAAAATAATGATTTTTTCAGCCGGTGTGGATTGAGAAAATCGTGTTTTTAGTTGATTAACAACATCGTTTGCCTTTTGGAGTTCTTTTTGTAGGCTAAGCAGTTTTAATTGTGACTCCAAAAATAGCAGTAATACGTCAGGTTGTTTAGATAATTGCTGATTTGATAAGTAAACAGTGAGGTGTTTATCTAATTTTTCGTACTTTTCTTCCCTAAAAAGCAGTTCGGCATAAATGGCTGCAGCTTCTAAATGCAAAGCGTCATTCTGTTTTAATTTACTTTGCTCGTAAGCTTGAGTGATTTGTTTTTTGTTTTGCAGGTAATCAAGTTTATCTGTTCTTACACTTTTAATTAGCGCCCGTACGTCTTGCTGACTGAGCTCAGGGGTAGTGGAATTGTTTGAATAAGCAATACTTTGAAAGGCGGCGAGTAAAAAAAACACAACAACAAGCTGTTTAACCAACACCGATAGGTAACTTGCTTTAAATTGCATGTTATTAGTCATATTAAGCCCTTACTAACTTGATACGTGTAGCTTTTTTGAAAAACGTAGGGTTAGTTAAATTTTGGCTATACCTTAACCATATACTTTTAGTAATCAAAAACTTAAGCAGGTTGTAGCCTTGAGAGACGTTTATATCTAGCATTTTCAATCTCTATTAAGCATTGGTTAACCATTAATTATCCAATTACATTACCATAAAAGTTATTTTATAAAAATATCTACGCCTATAATCCTAGTATAAGCGTGATAGCAGCCTTATTTATGGTGGTTTTAGTATTTATCAGTTAA
This sequence comes from Pseudoalteromonas sp. BSi20480, assembly GCF_000241365.1. Taxonomy (NCBI): domain Bacteria; kingdom Pseudomonadati; phylum Pseudomonadota; class Gammaproteobacteria; order Alteromonadales; family Pseudoalteromonadaceae; genus Pseudoalteromonas; species Pseudoalteromonas sp. BSi20480. The sequence continues at coordinate 11,305 of NZ_BADX01000084.1, forward strand.
AAATCAGCATCAATTTTAAACTCTAAACGCTCGTGATTAATCGGGTGCGTGAATGCTAGATACTCAGCATGCAGGTGTAACCGGTCTGCTTTTTTACCATAATGTGTATCACCAATAATAGGGGTGTTTAAACCTAATACGTGTGCGCAGTGCACACGCAGTTGATGTGTGCGCCCTGTTTTAGGGTAAAGCTGCAAGCGAGTTGTGTTGTTTTTTCGCTCAAGTACTTGCCATGTTGTAAGTGCAGGCTTTCCTTTTTGGTAACACACTTTTTGACGCGGCTTATCATCAAAATCTGGTGTTAGGGGTAACTCTATAGTACCGCTTTCTTGTTCTATATTCCCATCGACTAAAGCAACGTAGCGCTTTTCTATTGTGCGCTCAATAAATTGTTTTTGAATGGCTTTATGTGCCCGTTTATTTAGGGCAATAATTAATAGTCCTGAGGTTGACATATCCAATCGGTGCACAATAAGTGGGCCTGTAGCTTCTGGAAATTGTGTTTTCATACGCAAGAATACAGAGTCGTCTATGGTAATGCCCGGGACCGATAAAAACTCTGCCGGTTTATTCACTATGACCAAATCGTCATCTTGGTAAACAACAGTAAGCTCTTTACCTTGTGCAGGGTTATTCAACAGTGGGCTAGGTTCTACGTTTAAGCCTTTTAGCATGTGGCCTAAAATAGGCTGACATTTACTAAAGCAAGATGGGTAGTAGTTTTTATGCTGCCTAACCGCAGATTTAGGCGGGGCTCCCCACCAAAATTCACCCATGGCTATAGGTGTTAAGTTATGTTTAAACGCATATTGAAGTAATTTAGGGGCTGCACAGTCACCTGCCCCCGAGGCCGGCGTATGCTCAGGTAATTTGGCAAAAATAGCATTGAGGTCTTCTATTTCGCCATCAATATTAAGAAATTGATATTGAGCAAATAGTATTTTTTGTAAGCTTTTGGAGAGCGTTTTTCGGCGTTTTTTTAAATTGTTCAAGTTCATCGTTTATTTTGCTATGCGCTTGTTCAAGTGTGACTAGCTGTGTTTGCCACTTTTGCTTTAATGCCTGAAGCTGCTTTTTTTCTTCAATGCTTTGTGTTGCTAGCTTTTTTTTGAGTTGTTGAATTTTGGTTTTACTCGATTTTTTTTCAGCGTCGCTGCGTTGTTTTTTACGCTTTTTTCTGCTTTTTTGCATTAAAGCATGCTGCGCTTGCAGCTCTTTTTCAAAGCCTTCGTTGGCGGTAGCTAATAATTGGCTAATGCTCTTTAGTTGCTCACTGTTTTCAAGTTCGTCTATTTGTGCGTTCAAGTCATTTATTATTTTACTTTTAGCTAAGTAATTTTCATCGTTTAATTGCATACTTGAAATAGGGGGCACAAAGTTAATACTGGCTTTGTTTGCGTCAACTTGCCCTGAGTAGGCAGCTAAAAAGCCCAGTTCGTTTTGCTCATTTTTAACCACTAACACGCCAAACATTTTACCCGCGTTTTCAGCTTTTAAATGTGGCAGTGTTTCGAGCTGCTGTTGCAATTGTTCGCTTGCTGCAATAGTTAACGGGTGTGGCTCGTAAAAAAAGGGGTAAGTAAACTGTTCCGGTAAAGGAATAGTGGAAACAGGTTGAGCAAATGGGGTAAAACAAGGGCTGTTAGACATAGCGGTCGAATTATGAAATTGAGGCGAAGAATTAATTTAGATTTTATCACAGCATGAGCTTGCTAGGGGATATTGGTTCTACAAATAATGAAAAAAGGCCAGCAACAATGCCGGCCTCACTATTTTAACTTACCACAAATTATTTATTGGCATCTTTTACTGCTTTAAGTTTTGCTGCGTGGTCTATTTCGTAATCAGGCATGTCTTTTTTACCCTCTATTAAATAGTTATCCATCCAACGCATTAAACGTAAGCTGTAGTCGTATTGTGCTGCCACTTTACGGTTGCCGTGGCCTTCACCTGGATAATAAACAAGGCGTACATCTTTACCTTGTACTTTCATATATCGGTAGAGTTCCATAGATTGCGCAGGGTGAACGCGTGGATCGTCTTTACCGTGCATAATAAGCAACGGTGTTTCTGACTGACCAGCCCAGTAAATTGGGCTGCGCTCTAAATACCATTGCCATTTATCCCACGGGTATGAACGGGCATGCACTAAGTGCATTTCGTTTGAAATATCAGTGGTACCAAACTTAGAAAGTTGGTTAGTGACACCCACAAACATAACACTTGCTGCAAAATGTTCAGTTAGTTTTGTTGCACCCCAAGCAGAGGCGTAACCGCCGTAAGAGCCACCTGTAATACCAACGCGTTTGCTGTCAACCAGACCCATGTCGACTAAATGGTTTTTAAAGTCCACTAGGTCGTCAAACTCTTTACCAGCGTAATCGTTTTGCCCTAGCTTTGAATAATCAACGCCTTTACCTGTAGAACCACGATAGTTTGGATAAAATACCGCGTACCCACGTGCAGCACCCATTTGACCAGGGCGAGAGTAATTGGTGATCCACCCATCTTTGTCGTGACTTTCTGGGCCGCCATGTACTGACATTATAAGTGGGTAGCGTGTGCCTTTTTTGTAATCGAGCGGGTATACAAGTACGCCGTCTAGTTCAACGCCATCACGCGCTTTAAGTTTAATCGTTTCTTGTTTAGCAAAACGTTTATCGTTCAACCAGCTGTTTGAGTCTGTTAAACGCTTTGCTTTTTTACTACGTACAATAAACACTTCGTTAGGGTGCTTAGCACTGTTACCACGAAGTGCCAATGTTTTATCTGAGTCAGAAACACTTAACTGCGTTGCAATAAATTGGCCTTCATCAACTAACTTTTTGTATTTATTAGAGCCTGCTTTGATACTGGCAACAAAGCTTTGCGTACCTACATTGGCAATAAAGTTAAGCGTGTTACGCTTATGCGACCATTCAAAATCAACGACGTGGCCCATAAAGTTAGGTAGCCACTCAGTGATTTTTGCGGTTTCAGTGTCAGCAATAAATAAGCGGCCAGTTGCTGGGTCGTGCTGATCTTCTGCGCCTAAAATAGCGACGTATTTACCATCATGCGACAGCTCTGCATCGCCCAGTTTACCCTGTGTTTTAAACGATAAGGTTACTTTTTCGTTAGCAATATCGTAAAGGTGCCACATTGATTTAGTATAGCGATCGTCAATAAGTGCTGTAGGTTGAGTTTTAACGAGTAGCTTTTCACTGTCGGCTGACCAGTTAACATCGCTTACATAGCTATCAATGTTTATGGCTGTTGGCGATAATGGTTTATCTTCTTTGGCCAAATCAACAACAAAGAGTTGTTTGTTTTTTAAACCTAGTTCGTATACTTCTGCTTTAAAACCAAGTTTTTTTAATTCTTTATCTGATTTGTCGGCAGCGGGCATCGCTAATAACGCAAGCTGTTTATTGTCTGGGCTTAGTTGATAACTTGAAATAGAAGTCCCTTTTAACGACATAACTGCTTGTGCTTGTCCGCCATCAACAGGAATTTGGTAAAGCGAAGTAAATTTATCGTCTTTAAGCTTTGCTAAAAAGTAAATTGTTTTGCTGTCGTTTGACCATTGTAGGCTTTTAATATTAACCGAGCCGGTAATAAATGGGCGTTCAACACCTTCATCGTCTACAACGTAAAGTTCGCTGTAATTGCTGCCATTTTCGTCAACGTAAAGTTTGCGTGGTAACGAGCGTGTAAATGCAACGCTTTCACCATCTGGGCTAATACTTGTTTGTATTACCGATTTTACTTTTGGAATGTCTTCAACTGTGATTGCTGATTGCGCAAATGCAAGGCTGCTTGAAAGCCCGATTGCTAGCGCTAAGCTTGTCTTAAGCATTGTTATATCCTTTATTTTTAAAATCCAGATTAGTATAACAAGCTAAGGTTAATAAACTAAAAAATGCGATTAATGCTCAAAAGAGGGCGTTAAATGAAGGTGATAAAATAAATAATGAATAGCGCGGAATGTACCGCGCTGCTTTTTATAAACTTTTTTTAGGCGGTAAGGCAACGTTTGCAAATATAAGCCCGGCTACAAGCGACATAAATATTAAAAATGTTTGCTGGCCTATATGCTCTGCATATATAAAGTCTTGGCCTTCAATAAGTGAATTTAAGCCAATGTAGGTTTTGCTACCTGGGACTAATACAATCAAGCCCTGCATTGCCACAATTGAAGCCGGCGCATTAGCAACACGGTTAAATAAATTACTAAAAATACCCACCGATAACGCGCCAACAAAAGTACCCAATGTGTAATCTAAATACATTGCTGACCCAATACTTGTGCCATAGGCTATAAAGCCTGATGCAATAGACCAACCCGCATGTTTTAGTTTGGTTCTAAATATAACTATTAGGCTGCTACACAGTAAAAATATAGCAAGCCAAGGTGTCCAGCTGGGTAAAGGCTCCGGTTGAACAAAGTCTGCTTGGCCAAAAAGTGCAAAGCCAATGCCTATACCTATAAAGCCACCAAAATAGAGTTTAAACAGCAACATAAATGAGTCCATTACTCTTGCTGTACCCGAGACCAAGTGGCGAGCTGCAAGCTCTGCCAATCCAAGTGCAAGCGCAAGGCCCGGTATAAATACAATAATGGCAGAAAGCACCACTAAGCGTATGTTTACTTCGGGTGTTATATAAACGCTTACAGCACAGGCCATAATTGCTGAAACAATAGCAACAAGTGGTTCAAGCATATGCGCTACACGTTTAGAGCGCATAGACCACAATACAAACATATACACCACAAGGGTGAGTAACGCAGACCAAATTACATCGGTCCAACTGGTGCCCATAAGCATTGCAAATGCGCCGCCCGAGGTTGCAAATGCAATACCTGTCGTTAATTTATTGTAAGGGTTAGGGGCATCAAAAATTATATCTAGCTGTTGGTCTACTTCTTGAAGAGACAATTCTTCATTAAGCATTTTATTTACAAGGTCGTCGGTATCGGCAAGTGATCCTAAATCATGATCGCCTGGGTCAACTCGTGCCACATGCGTATACTCATCTTCATGGCCGTCGGTCCAAATAACAAAAGTGACCGAGGTGGGCGACATAACAAACGACGATTTGAGGCCTAAGTATGTGGCGACTTCCATTAAGTGTGCTTCTAGGCGGTAGGCAGGCGTACCGTATTTATGAAGCATTTTACCCAACTTAACGATAAATTTGCGTTTTTCTGTAAAGGTTGCAGTTTTCAAATCTTATTTAGGCCAGTGTGTAAATAAATTAGCTAAAAGTATAGGCTAAAACGCCCATATGTAATGGGCGCGATTTTAAAGACTAATTGGTGTGTGTCTAGTCATTTTTAATCTAATTTTTTATTTTTCTCCGCTATCCATTGCGCCATGTATTGTGTGCTTCGCATTGTGTGATGTTTGAGCATTTGTCCGGTAAAGTTTTTTTCACGATGCGTGCTTAAATCGCTGCCTATTGCATCTATTTTATTAATGAGTGCCGCGCTCAATTTTACTTTGTCGTATACGGTGTTAAGTAGCGTATTGCCAGCTTGCTGGGCATGTTTAAAATCGGTTTCATTGGTATAAAGTTCAACGGCTGCATTTGCAAAGTCTTCGGTATTATTAGCCACTTTACCAGACCAAGGTAAATCGTTGTGCATGCCCTCTACACCAATACTGGTGGTAACGCTGGGTGTTTGCATTATCATGGCTTCAAGTAATTTACCTTTAATACCAGCGCCAAACCTCAGAGGAGCTAAACATACGCGCGCACTTTGCATTACATCAAAGGCGTTATCGGCCCAACCTTTTATTAAAAACCCGGTTTTTGGGTTGTTAAGCGCAGTGGCTTTAGGTGGCGGGTAAGAGCCATAAATATGTAGCTCAGCTTTGGGTAATTGCTTGCGAATAAGCGGCCATATTTTTTGTAAGTAAAGTACTGCGTCCCAGTTTGGCGCATGCCTAAAATTACCTATCGTCATAAAGTGCTGACGTTCATCAAAGCTTTTTATGGTTTCGGGCAACGAGGTTAAATCGACCATAAACGGTAAATGGTGTAATAAGCTTGGTTCGACCTTAAATACGCTATTGAGTAATTCCATTTCGTAGCTTGAAATAATTAGGCTTAGGTCGCAACGCAAAATAGCTGCTATTTCGCGTTTAGCTATGTCTGAATGTAAATCGCTGGTTGTAAATTCACGCTCGCCTTTGTGCGCTTCATGGCGTGCGTTTCGCAGGCACTGTAAATCTTCGGTATCGAGAATCTTAATGGCATTGGGGCAATGCTTATCAACGCGCCAACCAAATTGTTCTTCCATCATAAATCGGTCAAACATTACAATATCGGGGTTATAGGCTTTAACGTATTCGTCAAAGCTTTCGCAATTAAGGGCAATGCTTTGGCTTGTTATACCAAAGTCGTCAAGGTTTACCATGTGCTCTGTGCGTTGAGCGGGAGTAGCAAACTCCACTTGCCAGTTTTGTGCTGTAAATGCGTTCAATAATGACATCATGTGCGTACCCGCAGCGGATGAGTTGGGCTCTGGCCATACGTAGCCAATTACCAGCACTTTTTTCATTGGCTAGACTCTTTAATTTGTAAGTTAACATTTACCAGTGTTTTAACCGGTGGGGCTGTATTTTGTAATAGTTCTTGTAGCACTAAAAGGCAACGCTTCGCGATTTCATGCGTGCTGATTGCAACACTCGTTAATGTATCGTCAAGTAAGGCGCTATTTTTAACTTGCTGACAGCTTACTACTTTAATGCGTTGATTAGCTGCTAAGCCTAATGTGTTAATGCTTGCTAGCACGCCGTGGGCGATAATGTCATTCGCACACACAATGGCGTTAATAGCAGGGTTGCTTTTGTAAGCCTGTGCAAAAGCATTTTTGGCACTAAGAGCGGAATTTTCACCACATTCGATTGCGTTTAGTGGCGATATACTGTGTTGGGCACATGCGGTATTAAAGCCATGTTGAAGTGTTAAGCAGCTGCTTAATTGTAAATTGCTGCCTATAAACGCAATGTTTGTAACCCCTTGAGAAAGTAAATGCATGCTAACTATATGGCTAGCTTTTTTGTAGTCAGGTAACACACAAGGTGCATTACTAAATGCAAGCTCTTGCATTAACGTAACAACGCTATGCTGAGAACTTAATGTGTCTAACCATTGGGTGCATGTATTAGTCACAGGGCAAATTATAAATCCGGCGGCGTTGTATTCTTTTAGTTTATTAATTGCCTGTGTTTGCTGCTCAACGTTATTGTTACTGCTAACAATAACGGCCTGAAAACCTTCATTGTTTAATATTAGCTCAAGCTCGGTGGCCAACTGTGCCATAACAGGGTCAGTTAAATCATTTATAACCACAGCGATTAAATTAGAGCGCTTTGAGCGCATAGCTGCGGCATCGCGATTATAAACGTAGCCTAACTCATCAATTGCTTTTAATACTTTTTGTTTGCTTTTATCACTGACTTTTTTACTTTGAGTCAGCACCAAAGACACCGTTGACTTAGACACACCTGCAAGGTCGGCAACATCAAAAATTGTGACAGATTTAGCTTTGTTATGCATAGTTGTGTTTGTCGCAGTGATAAATTAAAAACGCGTTAGTGTAGCTTAAACTGGGCTGTTAAGTCATCTTTTGCCATGTGTTGAGCCACCTTAATGCTTTATGAACAAAGCAAAACGTGTTTATATACACTTAATTGTGTAAAAAATAACAAAAGGATAAAAACATGAACGCTTTTAGGCTGTTAGTTGCCTTTATTTGTTGTGTTGTATTACTACCATTTAGTCATGCAGAGCAGGGCTACCAAACTCCTTCGCCTGATTTAGCGGCAGTGGTAGATGCTAAATTGGCGCCCACAAGTTACTTATCAAGTGATGGTCAGTGGCTTGCGCTATTTGAACGCAGGCGTGTTGTATCGCTTGATGAGCTTGCAATTGAAGAGTTAAAGCTTGCGGGGATTAAACTAAACCCGGCTAATTTTTCACGCACACGGGTGCGCGCAAATTTTAGTGCTGTAGAACTTAAACATGTGCAAAGTGGTACTGTTATTAATATTAATAACTTACCAAATGGTATTATTCGCTCGCCTAAGTGGTCCTCTAATAGCAAATACTTAGCGTTTATTGTTGAACAAACAAATGAAGCAAATTTATGGCTTTATAGTGTTGAAAGTAAACAAGCAAAAATGCTATCGAGTGCTGCGTTAAATTCAGTTTTAACGGCATCGCCATACCAATGGTTACCAGACAGCACAGCCATTATTGCAAACCTAGCTGTAAATGTTGGTAAACCACGGCTAGAAAACAACAGTCAAAATGTTGTGCCAGTTATTCAGCAAAGCACTGGCGAAAAAGCCCCCGCACGCACGTATCAAAATTTATTAACGAGCCCATTTGATGAAGCTCAATTTAAGTTTTTTGGCCAAGGCCAGTTGGCTTACATTACCCTTGATGGAAAAGCCCAAGCTATTGGCAGTCCAGCACTTTTTAAATCGTTTTCGGTGTCGCCCGACTCGACTAATATTTTGGTGGCGGGAATTAACGAGCCGTTTTCGTATCAAGTGCCTTACAGCCGCTTTGCGACAACGTGGCAAATATGGGGTATGCGCGGTTTTGCATTAGCCGAGCTTGCTAAGCAACCTTTGGCCGATAATATTCCACAAGGTTACGACAGTGTGCGTACAGGAAGACGTAATTTTGAATGGCGAGCAGATCAGGGTGCTGAAGTTATTTGGGCAGAAGCGCAAGATGGCGGCGACATGAAAACTGACGTGCCGCACCATGATTACATTTATAGCTTACGTGCGCCGTTTAAACGCGAGCCAAAGTTATTTGCAAAAGTAGAACGTCGTTATGCGGGTATGGAGTGGGCTAATAACGACATTGCTATGCTGAGCGATTGGCGCTTTAGCGACCGTCAATTGCGTACGTATGTTATTCAGCCACGTAATGCCGATAGTAACCGTGTGCTGTTTTCGGAGCGCAGTTATAACGATGCTTATAAAGATCCCGGTAATGCTATTTACGAGCGTAACGATTTAGGCGCTAATGTAATTAAAGTGGTTGGTGGGCGTTATATTTACCTGCGCGGCAATGGCGCGTCAGAACAAGGTAACATCCCGTTTTTAGACAGGTACGATGTAAAAACAAATAGTAGCAAGCGTTTATGGCAATCTAAAGCGCCTTATTACGAGCGTGTAAGGGCGCTGCTTGATGACGAAGGCGAACGCTTTATTACTGTTCGTGAGTCTAAAACTGAGCAGCCTAACTTTTTTATTCGTGATTTAGATGACGATTCGTTAACCCAACTAACGCAATTTGAACACCCATACCCTGCTTTTAAAGGTGTAACAAAAGAACAAGTGCGTTACACGCGCGACGACGGTGTTGAGCTTTCTGGCACGTTATATTTACCACCAGGGTACGACAAAACACAAGGCACTTTGCCTGTGCTTATGTGGGCTTACCCGCTTGAATACAAAGACAAAGCCGTAGCGTCGCAAGTTCGCGAGTCGCCTTACGAGTTTACGTATATTGGTTACTGGGGCCCAATGCCGTACCTTGCCAAAGGTATTGCCGTGTTTGACGATCCTAAAATGCCCATTGTTGGTATTGATGGCAGCGAGCCAAACGATAACTTTAGAACACAACTTGTAGCAAGCGCGCAAGCTGCGGTAGATGTGTTAGTTAATAAAGGGATTGCTGATAAAGACAAAATAGCCATAGCAGGGCATTCATACGGTGCATTTATGGTGGCTAACTTATTGGCGCATAGTGATTTATTTAAAACAGGTATTGCTCGAAGTGGTGCGTATAACCGTACGTTAACACCGTTTGGTTTTCAGGGGGAAGAACGTGATTTTTGGCAGGCGCAAAGTGTATACGCTAATATGTCGCCGTTTTTTCACTCCGAAAAAATCAATGAGCCAATGCTCATGATACACGGTAAAGAGGATCCTAATTCAGGCACTTTTCCAATGCAAAGTGAGCGCATGTATGCCGCGCTTAAAGGCTTAGGAAAAGATGCCCGTTTAGTTATGCTGCCTTACGAAGCTCATGGCTACCGCGCACGTAAAAGCTTATTACATGTATTGTGGGAGCAAGAGCAGTGGCTAGATAAGTATTTGTTAAATGATACACCACAGCCAGTAGAGGTCGTTAGCGAGCCTGCTGTTAATACCCAGCAATAACAATACACATAGGTAAGCAACAGCGCGGCTACTTATAGCCGCGTTTTTGTTATGAATACGAGAGTAAATTAATGATTGATGTAGCAGCACTGGCAGTTTTTATTCCTACGTTCTTTTTTGTGTCGATAACGCCCGGTATGTGTATGACGCTTGCCATGACATTAGGTATGAGCATCGGTGTGCGCCGCACCTTGTGGATGATGATAGGTGAGTTATTGGGAGTTGCTAGTGTAGCTATTGCGGCGGTACTTGGGGTTGCAAGTGTCATGCTAAATTACCCTGATGCGTTCGCTATTTTAAAATGGGTCGGTGGTGCCTACTTAATTTACATAGGTATAAATATGTGGCGCGCCAAAGGTAAAATGTCGGTTAATACACATAGCCCAAGTGATGTAAGTAGGCAGTCGCTTTTTACTCAAGGATTTATTACCGCTGTTGCTAACCCAAAAGGATGGGCGTTTATGATCTCACTATTGCCGCCGTTTATTAATGTTGATCAGGCTGTTGCGCCACAGTTATTTATTTTACTTAGCGTAATTATGATAACCGAATTCGTAAGTATGTTAGCGTATGCAACAGGTGGTAAAAGCCTACGCTTGTTTTTAGCCCGAGGCGATAATATTAAATGGATGAACCGAATTGCAGGCAGTTTAATGATGCTTGTAGGTGTTTGGTTAGCCTTAGATTAATAATAAAGAGCACGTGGCTCTTTATTATTTTGCGCATAACGACTATTAATTTTTAATTAGAACCTGCGTGATTTAACTGCGCTTTTAAAAATGGTGCCGTTTTACTTTTTTGTGACTCAGCGACCCTTTCAGGTTTTCCTTGTGCAACTATTACCCCGCCTTCGTCGCCGGCTCCTGGGCCAATATCAATAACCCAATCACTGTTACTGGCTACTTGCATATCGTGCTCAACCATAATGACGGTGTTACCAGCATCAACTAAGCCATTTAACTGCGCCATTAGCATGGCTACATCTTTTGGGTGTAGGCCTGTGGTTGGCTCATCTAAAATATAAAGCGTATCGCCTCGCTGTGTACGTTGTAGTTCAGTGGCAAGTTTAATACGTTGTGCCTCGCCGCCCGAAAGTTCAGTAGCAGGTTGCCCTAAACGTAAATAGCCAAGGCCCACTTGTAAAAGCGCATTGAGCGCGCGCAAAATAGCGGGTTCATCGGTAAAAAATATATACGCAGACTCAACGGTTAAGTTGAGAACATCGGCAATGGTTTTCTCTTTATAGGTAATGTCGAGTGTTTTTTGGTTATAGCGCTTGCCATTACACACAGGGCAAGGCGAATACACGCTGGGTAAAAATAACAGCTCTACGCTTACAAAGCCTACGCCTTCACAGTTTTCGCAGCGGCCTTTTTTAACATTAAACGAAAAGCGACCGGCATCGTATTTTCGCTTTTTCGCCTCAGTGGTGTTTGCAAATAGCTTACGTACTTGATCGAATAAGCCCGTGTACGTTGCAAGGTTTGAGCGAGGCGTACGGCCAATGGCTTTTTGATCAACCGTTATTAGGCGCTTTATGTGTTCAATGCCCTGAGTTATTTGCCCGCCGGTTGCTACGTTGAGCTCTTGCTCGAGTAACTCTGCTTCGTCGGTTGGCATTTGTGGTTGCGATTTTTGCCCAAGTGCATCGTATACCAAGTCAACAAGTGCTTGGCTTACTAAGCTCGATTTACCAGAACCAGATACTCCCGTAACACTTGTAATAACCCCAAGCGGAAATTCTACATTAAGCTTTTGTAAGTTATTACGTTCAACATTTTTAAGCGCTAGCCACGCTTTAGGTTGGCGTTGCTTGTTTTGTATGGGTGCCTGCTGGGTTTGGTTATTTTTAAATAAATACTGGCTAGTGTGTGAGCTACTAATTTGCTTTAAGCCCTCAACGGGGCCGCTATAAACTATGTTACCGCCATGGGAGCCCGCATTTGGTCCAACATCGACTACCCAGCCGGCATGTCGAATAACACTTACGTCGTGCTCAACCACAAATACAGAGTTACCAGCGGCTATTAGTTCATCTAATGCGCTTAAAAGTGCTTGTGTATCGGCAGGGTGTAAACCTGCCGAAGGTTCATCTAACACATACACAACACCAAATAATTTTGAGCGAAGTTGCGTTGCTAGCCGCAAACGTTGTAACTCCCCTGGTGATAACGATGGGGTGGTGCGCTCAAGCGATAAATACCCTAGGCCAAGTTTAGTCAGTGACTCTATACGTTTAATAATATCGCTTGTAATACGCTTAGCGACGATGGCTTTTTCTGGGTTTGTAGCGTTACTTTTAGCAGGTGGATTAGCGGCAATGCTTAATTTATCTGCAAGTTCGTTCAATGTTAACTGCGAAATTTCGCCTATATCAAGGCCTGCGATTTTAACCGATAACGACTCTTTTTTAAGCTTTTTACCTTTACAGCTTGGGCATGGGGATATTTGCATAAACTGCGACACTCGTTTTTTAATACGAGGACTTTGTGTTGTAGCAAAAGATTTAAGAACAAAGCGCTTAGCACTGGTAAAAGTACCTTTATAGCGAGGTTTTTCGCCATTTTTAATGGCGTTTTTAACCTCTAAAATAGTGTAGTCTGGATAAACAGGCACAGTGGGGGTATCGTCTGAAAATAAAATCCAATCGCGTGCTTTTTGCGGCAACTCATACCATGGTATGTCGATGTCGTAACCAAGTGATACCAGTATGCGACTTAAGTTTTTACCTTGCCATGCAGGTGGCCAAGCTGCTATTGCGCCTTCGCGTATCGTTTTTGTATTGTCGGGCACAAGTAGTTGTTCGGTTACCTCAAAAGTGCGGCCAATGCCCGAACATTGTGGGCATGCACCTTCGGGGGTATTTGGAGAAAACGCATCGGCATACAAAATGCTCTGCCCTTTAGGGTATTCGCCAGCGCGTGAGTAAAGCATTCGCAGCGCGTTAGAAATAGTAGTTACGCTGCCAACCGATGAACGAACAGAAGGCGCACCGCGCTGTTGTTGCATTGCTACTGCTGGTGGCAGTCCTTCAATTGAGTCTACGTCGGGTTCGTCAACCTGATCGATTAACCTGCGTGCATAAGGCGATACCGAATCAAGGTAACGATGCTGCGATTCAGCAAATAATGTTCCAAAGGCGAGCGATGATTTACCCGAGCCCGATATACCAGTAAACACCACAAGCGAATTACGGGGCAGGTTTACATCCACATTTTTTAAGTTATGAACACGTGCGCCTCTTACTTGAATGCTGTGCTCAGTGTTTAATAAAGCCAATTGCGAATGTTCAATCGCGCCTGAACTGTTAAATGTGGTTGCCATGTAATTGTCTCCGTTTAATCGCCATGTTTATTAGGTGAAATTAAAGCTAAGGTTACACAAGCCACCCTGAATGAGCGCTTAGTGAGCATTATTGAATTTGTTGTGTATGTTTACATAATAGGTAAATGCTGAGAGTATGCTTAACTATGTAGACTATACAAACGTCAATAAGTACGCTTGAAGGAGGTTATTAATATGATTAAAGCATGGATTTTAATGTTGGTTATACTGTCGTCTTCGGTATTGGCAAATACTGAGAACGTAATAAACGTAGACAGAGCCATACCTAATAGCTTGCATTTAGCATTTCCAAACGATGCTAACATCACGCCTAAAAAAGGCGACTTCAATGTTTTAAATTACATATTAATGAGTAATAACGAGGGTGAACGCTGGGCAGTAATAACACTCACTAATTTATCGACGGGCAATCGTGAGCTTAACGAAGACCACTTAATGGCTTTGTTCGCTGATGGAACGCGACTACCTCCTCAACCTTTTAAATTAAGTTTTAAGGGTAACGAAACGCAGTCGGTAACTGTCTCGTTTGCTGAATATAAATTTCCTATTTTAAGTGTTTACTCAAGTAATGATCAGTAGCTAACTTTAAAATAAGCCTAAATATGCAGTAATTGTTTTAGCTTATCGGCACCGGCTCTGCTGGTGCTGAGCTCCGATTTTACATCGTCGTTTACAATCACCATCAATTTGCCGTTAAACCAGCGCTGTATTTCTTTTATGTGGTCAATATTAACCAAATAACTGCGATGAATACGCACAAAATTGTGCATGGCTAGGGCGTGTTCAAGCTGATCGAGCGTGTCGCTTAAATGATGAAATGTGTCGCCATTCCACGCTAAGCTATTTCCTTGCTCTGATTTAATAAATTTAATATCGCTTGGAGAAAGTAAAAATATGCGCTCGCCACTTTTACTAACTAGTTTGTTTAATGAACTATCGGTAAGTGTAAAAGCGGGTTCACCTGCGCAGCTAGTTACATGAGTATGCGCTCGTTGTTGCTCTAATTGCTGCTGCGCTTTGGCTAACGCTTTTTTTAATCGTACAATTGGAAAAGGTTTGAGTAAATAGTCAGTTGAGGCGTGCTCAAATGCTTCAATCGCAAATTGGTCGTACGCGGTGGTGTAAATAATAATGGGTTGGTAGTTAAGTAAATCAATAAGTTCAAGGCCATTAATTTCAGGCATTTGAATATCAAGCAATACCACATCAGGAGTCAGCTCATTAATTAATGCAATGGCCTCTTTGCCATTTGTGGCTATGCCTACCACGTCAACATGCTCCATTAAGCTTAATTGATGGTTTAATTTTTCGCGAGCAGGAAGCTCGTCATCGGCAAACAGTATGCGCATTTTAGTCGTTTTATTTGGCAGGTTTATATTGTTCATAACGCTAGCTCCAGCGTAACAACAGCACCATTATCATTACTGAGCAATACTTTACTTTGTCCAAGTTGATTAACGCGTAGCATAATGTTTTTCATCCCTATACCTTTTCCGTAGCCACATTTTAATACATCGTCAGTAAAGCCTTTTCCGTTGTCGCTTATCACAATTTTTACCCCGTTAGACATTTCACTCAGGGTAATATTAAGTGTAAGTGAAGTTTGTTTAGCATTGTGCTTAATTGCATTTTCAATAATAGGTTGAATAAGTAGAGGTGGTAGCGTTTTGTTTTTAAGGGTATTGGGAATGTGGTAATTAACCTTAAGCTTATCGCCAAAGCGTGCTTTTTCAATATTTAGGTACTTTTCTATTATGGTAAGCTCTTGCTGTAAAGGTATTTGCTGTTGCTCTGCGGTATCAAGCGAGTACCTTAAAATATCAGCGAGTTCATGCAGTACTTCATCGGCTAAATCGGGTTTTGTGTGTATGTAAGCGGAAATTGTATTTAAGCTATTAAACATAAAATGAGGGTTTAGCTGGTATCGCAATGTAGCAAGTTGGGCTTGTTTAAGCGCATGTTTTTCGGCTGTTACGCGTTTTTTGCTTTCAATAAAAATACTGGTAAGGTAAATACACGAGCCCCAAAGTAAGCCGTTAAATACAACAAATATCCCCATTGATTTATGCCCATCAAAAAGCAGTGTCAGTAATACATCGGTAAGCACATTACCGAGGGCCATAAATACAACAGCAATTAACCATTCAAGTGCTGTTTTATTAATGTGCTTATTGCGCAGGTAAAAAATAACGGCTGCCGCACTCCATACCGGAATCCAATAAAAAGTAACAAACCACACGGTTGCGGCGAGTGCACTGCCGCCTGTTAAGGGCGCAGAGTTAGCAATTATCAGCCCAAGGGCATAAGCAATATCAACAATAAGTAGAATAAAAAAGGTGTATTTGTAAAAAGGATGTTTGAGCATAATAGGTGCTTCTTTTTGTAAGTGATTAAACCATAACAAAAAACAGTCAAAACCCAAAGAGTTTGTGTTTTGACTGTCACTTATTTACAAGTAAGTTAGCTCTTTGATTTGTAATGTATTTTTTAACGGCTCGTTGCTTGCGCCTGGCATTTTACGCCACATTAAGTTAACCCCTGTTAATTCTGTTGCCGACCACGTAACGGGGCTACCAAACCCAAACTGTTTAAATGTAGTGAAAGGTATATCAAGCGTGGTCCACTCATCGCGTGGTTTTAAAAGTACACTAAAGTGATCCCAATCTTTTACATCACTATGATAAACAGACATAGCAAAAGGTGTAGTTGAGCCTTTATAGGTTAAGCGAATACCTTTAAATGTTGAGGCATCAGCCGGTGACGAAAACTTAATTTCAGCGCCTGCCCATGCACCAAAGCTGGTGGGCTTTGTAATGGTTGTATCAATAGTTAAGCTATTTTTATGCGTGGTAAGCGTTGCAATAGACTGCCCACCCATTACCGAATCGCTCATAGCTTGCCATGGTGTATCACCGGTAAAATCATCAATAGTATGCTGTGCTTGGCTGCTTTTAACTTCTTCATTGCAGGTAGGGCCTTGTGGTGTAATAGCCTTGTTTTGAGCAATAAGCGCTGAGCGGTCTACTTGTATACCTGATTTGTAAACCTCTGAGATAGTGTGAATGTGGTTTATATCATCAAGCGGGTTTTGCTTAAGCAGTACAAAGCTTGCCTCAAAGCCTTTAGCCAACTTGCCAATGCTCTCGGCTTTATTAATCGCTTTTGCGCCGTTAACTGTGGCTGCATTAATTATTTCACTATTAGTTAAACCTGCTTTTTTAAGCGCATCTAACTCGTTATGTAACCCCGTACCATGCAGCGTGTAAGGGTTTCCGGCATCAGAGCCTGTGCCTATAGTTATATTAGCTTTATGTAGCTTTTGTATATTTGCATAAGCTGTTTTACGCTCATCCCACGCGTGCTCTTTCCACTTTGAAGGTGCAGGCACCTTTTCAAACAAACACCCTTGAAGCTTTTCAGGAATGGTTTTTAGTAACTCGCTTTGTGAGCTAATAGTATGGTTATGCTTTTCATCGCTATAATTGTGGTACACGGCGAGGGTAGGAATGTAAGTTACGTTATGCTGTTTCATTAGCGTAATAAATTCATCGTCAATCGCTTCGCTATTAATACCGTGCGCTAAAGCCGTTGCACCGGCTTTGATAGCACGTTTACCATCATTTAATGTAGAAACATGCACAAAATACGGTAAATTAGCGGCTTTAGAGCGCTTACCTAGCTCCGCCAGTTGGCTATCAGTTAACGATTTACCTATACCGCCAAAGGTTTCAATAACCGCTTTAGTTACATGTGGCTTAGTGCTTATATGTTTTTGCCACAGCGCTGCTATGTCTTCATCTTTTGCAATTTCGTATGCTTGGCCACCAAACTGCGTGCCATGCCCGCCAGGGTTGGTAAACAAAGTACCCGCATAAAAAAGGTTAGGGGTTAGTTGGGCTGCTTTTAATTGCGCAGCTTCGTTTAGGGTTTGCTCAAACGAAAACAAATCAACAATATTAGTTACGCCTAAATACAAATTAGAATTAAAGTGCGATTTAACCGGCAAATACTGAAACTCAGTAAAGTTACTACCCGATGAACCCAAATGTACATGTAAATCAATTAAACCAGGTATTGCATATTGGTTGTTGGCATTAATTGTTTTATCGGCGTTTTGTAGTGGGTCAGTCGCTTTAGTAATGCTTACAATTTTGCCCTCATCAATATACAGCGAACTTGGCGCAGAAAAGCTTTGCGAACTACTTTGGTACAAACGAATGTTATCGACCCGCAGGTCAATGGCGTGAGCACTAAAGTGGCTTGCTAAACTCAGTGCTATAACTGTTTTTGTAATAATGTTCATGACTGTATTCCTTATCAAAAAAATAGGTGTTTGGCGTTTTGTTGATAAGAAAGTTAGCGACTTTTATAACCTGCTTCATTAATGTTTATCTGAATCGACAGTATTGGCAGTTGAACCGACACAAGAGTAAATAAGCGTTGTGGTATGAGAAATTAACTTTATTGTATTACTTTGTGTATATGCTTAATATGTATCTAAAAGTGAGGCAGGTTTAATAAGGCCTTTGCACTTACAATGGTCAAACGCTAGTGTTCATAAATTATAAAAAAGTCATGGATGATCAATGAATAGTATAAAGCTAATACTTTTTTCAATTGCCTTAGGTTTGGCTCCTTTACAGCTTTTAGCTGAGCAACAACTCCCAACTCAATTTGATAATAATCGTATAATTTTAATCCCGGAACTTATCAGTGGAAAAAAGCTAAGGTTTTTTACAGATACCGGCGGTGGGTGGAATGCGATTTCGAAAGAACTTCACCAGCAATACAATTGGCCAACAATCACAAAAGTAGCTGATGGCGAAGAGCATACCTTATCAGAAATGCCTAAGTTTAAAGCAGAAGCAGAAATACCTGCTGGTGGCATTGAAAATTTCATGGCCGGATATTTGTTTATAGCCCCTGAAGCAGAAATATCAGCAGGGCAACAGTTTGATGGCTTTTTAGGTGGTCGATGGCACGCAGAAAAAATCATTAAAATTGATTATGTAACTGAATCAATGTTTATCCTTGATTCTCTTGATGGGGTTAACTTAAACCAATTTAAAAAAGTAAAATTAGGTTTTCAAAAAAGACTCTTATCAAAAATACACCACAGCCTTTCCTAGGATGAGTATAAAAGTTCAAGGAATAGAGCATCAAATGTTATTAGATACTGGTGCAACATCAACTTTAACTAATACCGCAAAAAAACAAATACAGAGTAAATCGAATGTGGTTGGGACTTCTTTCATTGCAGCTAGTGTTTTTGATAATTGGAAAGCCAGAAACCCAGATTGGATTGTTATTAAAAAGGCTGAGCATGGCACCGAGGAAGCTATGATTAAGGTACCTCTTGTAATTATAGCCGAACAAAGTATTGGACCTGTTTGGTTTACAAGAAGAGAGGATAATAACTTTCATGAGT
This sequence comes from Pseudoalteromonas sp. BSi20480, assembly GCF_000241365.1. NCBI lineage: Bacteria > Pseudomonadati > Pseudomonadota > Gammaproteobacteria > Alteromonadales > Pseudoalteromonadaceae > Pseudoalteromonas > Pseudoalteromonas sp. BSi20480. Next base: position 30,253 of record NZ_BADX01000084.1, read on the forward strand.
TTATGTCTTCAATGATGGACAAAAAAATTGATGGCGCATTGGGGGGCTCAGGCCTCAAATATTTTGAACTCATAATAGATTATATCGACGAGCATGCTTATTTTAAGGCAGAGCTATAAACTTAATCTCGCGTGAGTGGTTTTTAAAGGCGGTTATGAGCTGTGAGAACCGGTCATTGAGATTGGCTAAATATCGTCGTTAATTGATTCGTTAAACTGCTATTTGCGCATATATTCATGAAAATGAGCGCTGCGCGCATATTGATTCGCTTAACTTTACCTAAAAAATTTAGAATACTTAGTGATAGTAATACCTTAGGTTATTTGTTAAAAGTAGATAAGTGAGCGTAGCGTCAGTAGAAATATGCGCGATGAGCGCACTATTAAATTGTTAGCACCTGGTATTTAAATGGAATTTGAATTAGTAAGATTATCAAACTACCGAAATGAGTCATTATTTGACGATATTGAAGAGTATAAATTTCGCGCGTCAGACTTGTGTAACTTTGCAAGAAGCACTAGTTGGGGGGTATTTGAGGCCTTTGTTGATCGTTTTGATCAAAATCGACCGATCATCTCAGGGACGTTACCGAATGAATCATTGATTACTACTTTCTATTCAAAATATCGGCACGTTTACTTAACTAAAGAAACTGCCAATTTTTTCAAAATTGCAAGGTCATTATCGGTAGCTAGTAATTCAGACTTATTCACTCTGTATCACCGTCATCATCTAAAGAAAGCTTTTTACCAAGAGTTTTTGCTGAAATTCGCTTTTATTCAAAGTCAAACTTCATTTACGCCAGAACAAGTCATAGATATCTGGTTTAACGCTTACTTTTTTCACGGTCAACAAAAGGAGAGAGAAAAGCTGAAATTACTACAAGAGTTGGTCACAGATCAAGGAGCTAAAGTAGCCCTTTGGCACACAGTATGGCAGTCTCATTTAATTGTAGGTGAGTTAATGGAAAATCTAAAAGAAACTACGAAAGAAAATCCCTACATTAAGGTTCCCAAGTTATGCAGAATCTAGGGCTTTTGGGTGCTAACAAACACATTATATCCATTCGCTCCGCTCATTGGGACGCATACTCGCTGGCTCGGCCCATTCTTCGCAATTATAGCCAGCAAGCCTGCGCCCCATATATGAAGCGTTATGACAGAAAGGATTCCGCCAAATGGTTCAAAATTTAGTTTTAATCTTTCTTTTATTCTTTGCCAGTTATTCACTGGCTTTGGACAGTGAGGATATAAAGCAAGATAAATCTGTTAGTCTCGCAACGATTGCAGACAGCATCGCCATGCAATACCAGCAGATGGGCTGGTTTTCCGGCGCATTACTGATAACTAAAGATAATGAGGTGGAGTTTGCGTCATCTTATGGCTTTCAGAATGTCGAAGAAAAAATAAAGAACAGCATTCAAAGTCGCTTTAATCTTGGCTCAATCATGAAAGACTTTACCAAGGTCTTGATCTTGCAACAGGTTGAGGCTGGCAAATTAAAGTTAAGTGATAAACTAGTTAGCTTCGAGTTGGGGTTCAAACAACCTGATGCTGATCAAATCACGATTGAGCACCTACTAAATCATAGTGCAGGCTTTGCTGATATCTTTGTGGCTGAATATCGTCAGAATCAACTTGCATTTGATACTCTAAACAAGAAAATAAAGATATTGATAAATAACCCCCTTTTATATACACCTGGAACTGATCGAAAATATTCAAATTATGGGTATGTGGTATTAGGAGTGATTCTTGAAAAAGTAACTGGAAAGCCTTTCGAAGAACTACTCAAAAACAATATCTTCAATCGGGTTGAGATGTTTTCAACGACCTTCAGGCCGGTTAATTCTAATGAATATCAGTCAGTCCGATATACATTCCAGTACAATGGCAATTTGAGAAAGGTCGGTATTAATGAACACCCTAGTCCCGATGGCGGCATTGAATCGACCGTTGTGGATGTGCAACGATTTTATCGAGCGTTATTCTATAGTAATAAGTTATTAAAAAATTCAGACGCGATTAATCGCCATCTATTTGCAATGGACGGCTCCCATTGGGGCGCATATGGAGGTGGTCAGGGCGTCAGTGCAGCCGCGGAAATAGATTTGGACACTAGCTATGAAATAGTTGTTCTGGCAAACACTGATCACTTAGTTGCCGAACGCATTTCTGGTCGAATACACTCTTACATCAAAAATGGTGAGTATCAACCAATTAGACAATTGGAAAAAAACTTTGCCTTTAAGTACTATCAATCAAAAGGAAAACAACAATTCTATAAACACTTCAAACAGGTTTATAAAGACAATGGTTACAGTCGATTCATCGGCAGAACAATTAATGAAGTAGGAATGGAACTACTTAGTACAAAATCATGGACCGAAGCATTTGATATGTTCGAATATTTAGTTTCATTGTTTCCCAATGCACCGCAGGCCTACGACAGTTTGGCATTCGCCTATTTATCGAAAGGAGATAGCGAGGTTGCGAAAAGTACTTTTAGCAAATCTTTAACTATTGATGGTAGTTTTAAAAGTGATTACGTGAGTGATAATTACGGTCATGACAATATGCTCAAGTAAGGACAGGCTATCGCCAGCCGCTTAGTTTTGCGTTATGTGCCATGAGTAACAGAAAGTTTAGTCTCCTGTTTAGAGTCTTACTTATGCTTCTAGTCATTTTAGGAAGTAAGCGGGGTCAAATTTTGACTTCATACATTAAAGCCATCGATGTCTGCTCATGACACTTTGCAGATTAAACCTAATCTATCGAGTTAAATGAAAATTTAACGGAATATGAGTCAGGTGAGTTAAAGCAAGTACAGGCATAACTATCTGTAGTTTTATTAAATTGATGATTTACGCCAAACATTTTTGTTATTGCTTTCCCGGTGATTACTTAGCGGTTTAGTGATGTTTACGGTTACTGCATTTCCTTTTGGTTTTAAGTGTTTATTTCTGTTTTTATTTACCTAAATATTGTCTTACTTAGGTTTTGGCTGAGTTTTAGCACGCTAGTAATAGCAGTAATAAACTGTTAAATAACGGTAGTAAAAATACTTTATTATAGTGAATGTAGGTTCCTACCCTGTTGTGAATTTTATGTATAATGTTACTTAAAATATAAGGATTTAAGCAGTGGGATCAAAATGCTAATACAGCTTATTATTGGAACATTTGTTATTTGTGGCACGGTGCTAATACAAGCAATGTTTATTGGTGTTTTGTCTAAAGCGCTGGCTAATATTAACGATTGGTTACTAAATGGCTCAAAAACTCTAAAGATGATTTTAGTCGTCACCGCAATGGTAATTTGGTTGGTAGGAGGCTTAACGGCGAGTGCGTGGTTATGGGCTGCTATATTTTTAATTTTTGATGTTTTTAGCGAATTAGAGCCCGCACTTTATTTTTCGGTTGTTACCTTTACAACACTTGGTTATGGCGATGTTGTGTTGGGCACTCAATGGAGGCTGCTTGGCAGTTTAACGGCTGTTAATGGGTTAATAATTGTAGGGCTTAATACGGCTTTTTTAATGGAAGCTATTTCTCAAATAAGGAAGGTTCAATCTAAAAAGCCAAGTTAAATGCTCTCTTTTGCAATATATAAAAACTCTCTAGTGAAAGCTGGGAAGTTTATTGTGTTATGAATATATAAGCCTAAGCTTTAACTTTGGCTTATAAATTCACTTTTACTAAAGCAATGCATAATTAATGGCTATTGCAACGTAATTCCTTGCTCTAATAGGTAATTTTGAGCCTCGTCAGTATGAGGTTTAAATGCCTTCCAACGCCCAATGGCTTTGTTGTTTAGCGGTTGGCGTACTTGCACTTTACTGGCAGTAGATACCGGTGCGGTGTTTAAGTGAAAGTCTATACATTGTGCTTGCCACTCTAAATCACAAAAGCTGACTAACTCTTTTATTTGCTGCTCGGGCTGTGCGACTAATTCTTCGTATTTCACAATTTTTATATTGCTGTGCACGGTGCTGAAGTGCTGCATGAGTGAGTAAAAGCGGCTATAAAATTTAGCAGTGTCGAGTAGGTCTAGCGAATACGCGTAGTAAGGGTTGTTAATGGTAAATAGCTGGCGGTAGTTACCAATACAGGTGTCCATTGGGTCGCGCAGCATACAAATAATTTTAGCGTTTGGCAGTGCTTTAGTGATTAAGTCTATATAAAAAAAGTTAAACGGGAGTTTATCTATAAAATGTTTATGGCTACCGGTAGTAACGCGGGTGGCGTTTAAATATGTTGAGCCAAGCTGATTAAAATCAAGTTCATACGCTTTAGTTAATGTTTGTATGTCGAGCACGTTTGGTGTGGGTGTGTTGCTTAACCTTTTTACACTTAGGCCGAAGTCTTGTAGTTCACCAGCCGATTGCACGTCGCTATGGCTCGATAATATTCTCTCAACTAATGTGGTGCCAGAGCGGGGCATACCTAGTACAAAAATAGGCTCAGCAGTGGGATTACCCCCCGTTTGTGAAGCTTTGTGCTTAGCACTGAGTTGTTTTATATGTTCAAACAACGCATTTGACGATGCGTTATCAAACGGGGTAAGCGCATGCTTTGCTGCTTTACCTTGTTGTAACGCGGTAAAGGCGTCAGAAAATGCGCCAATATCTTGGTATTCTTTTGCCAGTGCATGGCCTATGTGTAATTTAGCATCAGGGTGTGAAACCTGCTCAAACACTTGCTTTAACCGTGTAATATTATTTTTTTGCTTTGTTACTTTAGTTAAATCACTGAGTGCAAAGTGGCTTTGATGATGAAGCGGGTTAAGTGCAATGGCATGTTCAAACGCGGTGTGTGCTTTGTCAAATAGGCCCAAAAACTTGGCGCTTACTGCAAAGTTGTAATAAAACAGGGGTTGAGGTTGTTGTTTGGCATTGGCTAATGTGAGTGCACATTCAAAATAATGTAAAGCGTGTTCGTGTAGGCCTGCTTGCGTAAGTGCAACGCCTAGAGTATCGGCGTCGAGTGCTTTTTTTATTTGTGTAATAGGCACCGACAGCGCTACATTTTTTGCTTTTTTTAAGTCACCGGTAAGCGCATAACATTTTGCCAGTTGAGCAGTATATTCAATGCTAGAGCCAAGTGTTAAGGCTTTTTCGATTAGCTTGATGGCTTTATAAATTTGCCCTACTTGCAAGTTAACCATTGCCAGTAAAAAATAGCCGTCGGCAAAGTCAGGTTTATGCGAAACCAGTTCAACTAAGCTTTTGTGGGCAAGTTGTACTTTGCCTTCGTTTAAATATTTAATAGCGCTTTGATGGAGTTGTTTTAAATTTGGCTGCATTTTTTATTTGTATTGTTTAGTTACGCGTTAATAAAGAAAAAAGGCCCAAATAAATTTGAGCCTTTTGATTGTACTTAAACTTAACGGTTAATTATATTTCAAACTTATAATTAAATTTAATGCCTACCGTTAATGGACGGTTGATAAAGTAACCATAGTTACGTTGTATATCAGTTCTATTTGCTGAGGTAATATCGGCATCTGAACGGCGAACAGACGTAACGGCGTATTTATTAAATACGTTGTCTACGTAAACGGTCGCTGACCACTCATCGGCGGTTAATTTAGCCGAAATGTTGCTTAAGCTATAACCTGGCAATGTTTCACCGTTATCGCGTAAACCAACACGAGAAATTACATCGCTTTGTGCGGTAATACCGTAGTTAATATCAAGCGTTTTGTCGTTAAACACATCTGTTTGATAGTTTACACCCATTGAAAACTGGTGCTCAGACGAGCCTGGTAAACGGTCGCCATCTTCTGCACCATCTGTGCCGTCTGAATTAAATAAGAATGGTGCGTCTGATGTTAGCTCTGCTTTTGTGTATGCATATGTAGAATACACAGAGAATGAGTCAGATAAAATTGCACGCGACGATATTTCAATACCTTTCGCATTGGCTGAACCGGCATTAGATAAGTACGGTAGTTGGCCTACCTCAGTTGCACCGGCAACTTGTGCGTCGTCCCAATCTATATTAAATAATGCGGCGTTAAAGTGTAAACGGCTTCTTAACCATGTGCTTTTAAAACCAAGCTCGTAGTTAGTTGTTGTATCTGCATCGTAAAGCATTTCACTTGGGTTACCACAACCCGCTTGGTTAGCTGGTAATGGATCAGGACAAGGTGCTAAACCATTTGAACCACCAATTCTGAAGCCTTCACTTATTGTTGCGTAACCCATTACTGAATTAGTAAATTGATACTTGGCGTTAAATTTAAATAAGCTGCCGTTGTCGCTTGCTTCATTTTGTTCAAAGTTAAGTGTTACGTCGTCTGGGCCTGCGCCGCCGAATAAGGTATTAAATAATGGAAAATCGACCGCTGACTCAGATTCTACATCGTATTTGTAAAAACGAGCACCAACGGTAATATCGAGTTTGTCGGTAACTTGGTAGCCAATTTCACCAAATAAAGCCGATTCTGTTATTTCAACGCGGTCAACTGAGTAGTATTCAAGTTGGTCTGGACGAGATTGATCTGCGCCAAAATTTTCTACTGCAAAGTCGCCAAAGCCTGGCGTGTATTCTTGGCTAGACGCATCGCTTTCAATTTTGTTGTAAAAGCCACCTACAATCCAGTTAATGTCACTGTCGTTTTGTGATACTAAACGAATTTCTTGTGTGAACGTGTCTTGCTCTTCAATTTCACGTGTGAACGATGAAAACGCAGGAAATTCTTCGTAGCCGTAATCAAGGCGAATAAGTAAATCGGTTTGGTCACGTTGGCCGTCTGCATCAAAATTTGAAATACCTGTTGCCGATACTAATTCAGCAAAACCTAGGTCTGCTTTTAACTCTAAGCTTAGTAGTTGGTTTTCTTTTTCACGTGGCTCTTCGTAGCGGTAACCTGACTCGTATTCACCAATTAAATCACTAAGACCGTTATCGGCGCTCAATGTATTGTAATGAACAATTGAACGACCTTCGCTGTCTTGATTTTGGTAAAAGTAGTTAAGTGTACCTTCAAATGTTTCGCTTGGTTTAAAGCGAACAGAAATACGCCCTGTAGTGGTTGATTCACCGTTGGCGTCTTCTACATTTTTAAGGTTGTTGTTAACTGCTGCGCTGTCGGTCCAATCTGGGTCAGGTAACGATACGCCCGGCTCACGCACTACGTAACCATAGTCAATAAAACCTGGGTCTTCGTAAATGTTTAAACTAGCACGAACGGCAAGTGTGTCTTCAATTAATGGTAAGTTAAATATGAATCCACCTTCACCGCCAATAGAGTCGCTTTCTTGTGTTTGCGATACATTGCCGAATACTTCAAGTGATGTGAAATCAAGCTCAGGCTCTTTAAGCATGTAACGAATAGCACCACCTAATGTACCTGCACCGTACAGCGTACCTTGTGGCCCAATAAGAACCTCTACGCGCTCTACGTCGACTAGGCGCATATCAATGGCGACTGGGATCTCGTTAATGTAAGTTGCAACGGTGCCACCGTCTGATGATGGACCTGAAGAGTTTGTGTTTAAACCACGTACAATAATAGGTGAACCAGAACGACCACCTTGATCGGTAATTGTTAAACCAGGTACCCAACGTGCTACATCGGCGAGCTCGCTGATGTTTTGGTCTTTCATTATGTCGGCATCAAGCGCTGTAATGTTAAGCGGTGCGTTTTGCACTGAGCCGCTACGTCGTGTTGCTGTTACTTCAATAACTTCAAGTGATTTGTCTTTTGCGGCTTCTTGCTCTTGGGCAAACGCAGTATTTGGAAGTAAAAAAGCGCTAGATAGGGCGCCCGACATAGCCAAGGTTAACAAGCTTGGTTTAAACATAAAAATGATCCCTAGTTCAAAGATTTAACATAAGTAAAGTACATTGAATATCATATCAGTCACAATCGAATCAGGGAATGTGTAAATTGAATTAAAATTCACTTTTTTAGAATAAAAAAGGATTGGTTAGGTGTGGTTTGTTGGGTTTGTTAAATTTATCTCCCATTTATTATTAGCTTTACCCGTGGAAGGTACAATTTGTGTACGGTTTTAATATTTGTGAACATTTGAATGACTATTCATGACTATTCATGACTATTCATGACTTTTTGCATGCTTAGATTTTGGTGGTGTTAATTTTTTGTAAGTTTATTTGGCTGGGCAGGGAGCCATTTATTTATTAGTAAGTTGTAGCGGTTTAAAAAAAGTTTTACCTCCCCATAACCTACTTTTAAATAAAGGTTTTTATATAACTAAATGGGCGAATGTGTTTACTAGTTCGTACATTCAATTTAATTTTTAATTCGTATGCATCAAGGATCTGTTATGAGCCAGCTTTTTTCGCCGTTATCTTTGGGTAAGCTCAGTTTACCTAACCGCATTATTATTGCACCTATGTGCCAATATTCAGCTATTAATGGTGAGGCAACTGATTGGCATACTATTCATTTAGGTCAACTGAGTTTAAGTGGAGCCGGTTTACTTATTATGGAAGCGACGGCTGTAAGCCCTGAGGGGCGAATAAGCTATGGTGATTTAGGTCTATGGAATGATGAAACCCAAAAAGCATTAGGTAAAACTTTAAACGCGGTTAGGCAATATAGTGACATGCCTATAGGTATTCAGCTTGCGCATGCAGGGCGTAAAGCGTCAACCGGTAAACCGTGGGACGACGTAGGTGCTATTTCACCTAACGATAAAAATGGTTGGCAAACTATTGCGCCATCGGCACAGGCTTACGATGAGCATTCGTTTGAACCTGTTGCAATGAGTAAGGCAGATATTGGCCAATTAATTGCGGACTTTGCAAGCGCTGCTAAACGCGCCGACGAGCTAGGCCTTGATCTGATCGAATTACATGGTGCTCATGGGTATTTGTTGCATCAGTTTTTATCACCTTTGAGTAATAAGCGCGATGATGAATATGGAGGCAGTTTCCAAAACCGTATGCGCATTGTAATGGAGGTTTTTAAAGCGGTGCGCGCTGAGTTTAATGTTAATAAACCCGTGGGTATTCGAATCTCAGCGACTGACTGGGTTGAGGGTGGTTGGGATTTAGAGCAATCAATAGCGCTTGCTAAAGCGCTTGATAAGCTTGGTTGTGATTTTATTCATGTAAGTACAGCGGGTTTAAGCCCTTTACAGCAAATACCTGTTGAGCCTTGCTTTCAGGTGCCTTTTGCTACTGCAATAAAACAGGCCGTTAATATGCCGATTATTGCGGTGGGTTTAATTACCGAAGCGCAACAAGCAGAAAATATTTTAAGCGAGCACAAAGCGGATGCAGTGGCTTTAGCTAGAGGTATTTTATATAACCCACATTGGCCATGGCATGCAGCAGCTGAATTGGGTGCAACAGTTAACGCACCTAAGCAATATTTACGTTCAAGCCCGCACGGAAAGCCTTCGCCCATAAAGTGACCTAATAAAAAACCTCAGTCTCTTGAGGTTTTATTTAATTAATTTTGAGAATGCCATGTCTAATTTAAGCGCAGACCCTGTGCAGATCAGCCGTACTCTTGTAAGCGTTATTGCACTATGTTGCGGCTTAATTGTTGCCAACATTTACTATGCACAACCTATTATAGAATTGTTAGCCCCGGATGTGGGTTTAAGTGCACACAGTGCCAGCTTTATTGTGTCTTTAACTCAAATTGGCTATGCCATTGGGTTATTTTTTTTAGTGCCGTTAGCCGACTTAGTTGAAAATAAACGGTTAATGTTAATTACTCTGTGTATTACATTTTTTAGCTTAATTGGACTGGGGGTTGTTCAAACTCCAAATACAATGCTGTTTTTGTGTTTGCTAGTGGGGGCAAGCTCGGTATCGGTGCAGGTACTTATTCCGTTGGCGGCGCATTTATCGTCAGACGAAAAGCGGGGGCAAGTTTTAGGTAATATTATGGCGGGGCTGTTGTTGGGTATTTTGTTAGCAAGACCTGTAGCCAGCATAATTGCCGATCATTTTGGCTGGCGTGCCGTGTTCTTTTTTGCCGCGGGATGCATGGTATTTATTGCTTTAGTTATTCACTTTGCTATACCCAAAAGGTTGCCAACGCATAACACACGTTACTTTGCTTTATTACGATCGTTAAAGTCGCTGGTAATAAGTCAACCTGTGCTTCGTCAACGTGCTTTTTACCAGGGGCTAATGTTTGCGTCATTTAGCTTGTTTTGGACGACAGTGCCTGTTGTGCTTGCCAGAGAATATGGTTTTTCGCAAACTCAAATAGCATTGTTTGCTTTAGTAGGCGCAGCCGGTGCTGTTGCAGCGCCTATTGTTGGGCGTTTAGCTGACAAAGGCTATACCTACGAAATGTCGTTATTAGCCAAAGTGATTGCATTATTGTGTTTTTTACCCAGCTTATTTGATTTACCAAACGGCATTATCATATTGGCGCTAACCGGTGTTTTAATTGATTTTGCAGTGCAAGCCAATATGGTACTTGGCCAACGGGTAATCTATTCGCTAGAGCCACAAAGTCGTGCTCGGCTTAACGCCATTTACATGACCAGTATATTTTTGGGCGGTGCTGTTGGGTCATTAATTGCTAGCTCATTATATGAGTTTGGCGGGTGGGAAAGTATAGCTTTAGTTGCGGCTGCAATGCCGCTTATTGCGTTAATAGGATTTGTTTATTCTGCTAAAAAAGAAAAACAAAAAGCACATACAGCTTAACAAAAAAGCCATCGTGGTTGATGGCTTTTGGTTTAGGCTACTTTTTTGATTCACCAGAAAAAGAGCTTCCTGCCGAGGCTATTATTACTAATAAAATGGCTAACCACTGCCAGAGTGTGAGTAGCTCGCCTAAAATAACAAAGGCAGCAAGTGATGCAATGGCAGGTTCAAGGCTCATCATTATGCTAAAGCCTTGAGAAGGCATATTACGCAGTGCCACCATCTCTAACGTGTAGGGTAACGCACTTGATAAAACTGCAATACCAATCCCCAGAGGAATAACTTCCCATGTGAATGCGCTCGCTTGCATAATGCCTCCGTAGGGCACAAGCACAATGGCCGCAACGGTCATACCTAGGGCAACCGTTGCACCACCTGAGCTTTGCATTCCGGTTTTTTTACCAAACAATATATAGCCAGCCCAACATGCACCTGCTGCTAAAGCTAAAATAACACCAACAGGATCTAAGCTCTCTTCACCGCTCATATCGGGCAATAAAAGTAATATACCGGCAATGGCGCAGGCAACCCAAAATAAATCGCGTTTACGGCGAGAGCTAAATAAAGCAACGGCAAGGGGGCCAGTAAACTCCAGTGCGACACCAATACCCAAGGGTATGCGCTCAATAGCGTAGTAAAACAGAATGTTCATTCCACCTAAGCTTAAACCATAAACCACAATAGCTAAGCGGTTTCCTCTGGCAGGTATATGTTTCCATGGTTTAAATACTAAACATAACAAAAGCGCAGAAAAACCAAGCCTAAGCGCGGTCGTCCCTTCGGGGCCAACAATGGGGAATAGTTGCTTTGCAAACGACGCACCCGATTGAATGGTCATCATGGCAATTAATAAGCAAACAGTTGCTAATATGAAATCTTTGGTACTTGATTGCATTGTTGTCCCTAATTTAAAGCACTGTTAATAGGGGTTAATAAATTTCCACTATTTAAGATGCAATGGCTATATTTTGTGGCGGGATAATATCTGCTTTTAGTACGATTGGTAAGTGTTTGCGATTAAAAAATAGGTGTGGCTGTTTAGAGGAAGATCTAATGAAGGGCAACATACTAGCAAACAGGTGTTTGCTAGTATGTTTAAACTTAGTGAGCGCTTTTATTAACGAGACCGTCCAAAGAGTAAAGACCGCGTTTTTCGTCATTTTTACGTTTTATTTCTTCAAGAGCACGCGCTTCTACAGCGTCAAACAATGCATTTATTAATCGGTTGAAGTGTTTATGCATGGCCGTACGGGCTGCACTAGCGTCATGTGCTTTTAGTGCCGTGTAAATGGCGGTGTGCTCATCCATCACACATTCGTTGTTATTAGTACATACACTACTGTAATCAGCAACAATTTGTGGGTTTTTTAATCGTAAATCCCACAAGTTAGAAACAGCAAATTCAAGCGCTTTATTGCGTGTTGCTCTGGCAATTATTTCATGGAATTCTCGGTCTGCTTGCTCTACATAAAGCCCTTTTTCCATTACTATTAGCGTTTGATTTAGCTGCTCAAGTTCTTGTTCTGTAATGCTTTGAGCGGCAAGTGCTGCAATTTCGCCTTCGATGAGTGCGCGGGCCTGAGTTAATTCAAATGCGCTGATCTCTTTTGATTTTATAGAGGCATTTTTTTGTTCAACAACATAAACACCCGAACCGGTTTTAACTTCAACCCGTCCACGTACTTCTAATGCAATAATTGCTTCTCGAATTGTTGGGCGACTTACGTCAAACATTTCTGCAAGTTCACGCTCAGGAGGTAAACGACTCCCAGCAGTAAACTCACCTTGATTTATTAAAGACTCTATTTTATCAACAATGCGCCAAAATAAGCGACGATTACCCATATTGTACCTTCATACCCTAAGGAATATTGACCATTTAGGTCTAAAAATTTATATCATCTATTAATCGACAAGGTTACCCCAAACCCCACTAATATGTCAAAATTCTAGCGCTATGATTTGGTTATAAAACAATATTGTTAGTTGCTTTGATTTGTGTAATACCAATTTAGTTTATAATTAAACAATTGGCCAGCTTGATTGGTTATGTTTTTGTGTGTTAGTTTGGATTTACACCGTTAAAATGAGTAATGGCTGTTTTCTGATTAAGATTGAGTAATAGCTCTATTGTCAGTCAGTAATTGGTAAATACTTTAGGTCATTATATCAAATTGATTGCCCACGGATGGGGATCGTTGTTGTAATGTGCGTAAGTAAAAGTGTGTAGTTAGTATAGTGATTTGCATTTCCCCATGGGCGTTAACTGTCGTTGGTTAACGCCCATATACAACTTACCCCAGTCAAGGGCTAAATTAATGTGTTTTATCGTTTGGATAAATCACACCTAATTGTTTACGAGCTTCGTCAAGTACATTCATAACATCTAATGACAACGCGAAGGTGTTTACATCAGATTCCCACTGTTTTTTTTCTATGAGTTGCATAAAGTGAGCAACTTCAAACTTCATAAAATGCTTATCAAATTGTTCAGATATAATTTCTGATTCGCCATTGTTAGCAATAAACTCTACTTTTTTGAGTTGCGATACGGCTTCAATACGCATTCTGCCTAGTTCACCTTGTATTTCTGTTATGTTGTCGCCTTGCGATATTTTTGAGTAGCTAATCACAGCTTGCTTATTTGAATAATTAAGCAGTACATCGCCTGCGCCATCAACACCGGTATCTAGTAATACGCCACTTGCATTTACACTTTGCGGCGCGCCCCAAAGTGCAATTAACAAGTAAAGAGGGTATATACCTAAATCGACCAAAGCACCGTTGGCAAATTCAGGTAAAAAGGTGTTAGGGCGCTCCCCATTTTTGTACTTATCATAACGAGATGAATATTGACTGTATTGACCTATGTACTTTCGAGGAGTGCCTATTCTGCTAAGTGCTTGCTTTAACAATGTGAAGTTAGGTAAATGGGTGGTCATCATTGCTTCCATGTATAAGCACTGGTTTTGCTTAGCGGTGGCAATGATTTCTTTTAGTTCTTGGCTATTGGCTGCAGACGGCTTTTCACCGAGTACATGTTTACCTGCATTTAAACACCTAACCGCATACTGTTTGTGCAAGCTGTTGGGCGCGGCTATATAAACTGCGTCAACGCATTCGTCTTGGCAAACTTGTTCAATACTGGTAAACGTTTTTGCATGTGTATTTTGCGGGTGCTTTGCTAAAAATGCTTCGCCGCTTGAAAGCGCGCGAGAGCAAACCCCGTATAAATTAAAATCAGCGAGGGTATTAGCAGCGTCAAGTAATGTGTCGCTGATAAAGTTAGTACCTACAATTACAAAGTTCATACTCATTCCTTAGAATTATGTTTATTTAAGTTTATCATTTTTTTAGCTCTGTATGCTCGCGGAGAATAACCAAACCAACGTTTTACACTGGCGCTAAGAGTTGCTTGTTCTTGATAACCTAATAGCTCTGAGATGGTTGAAATACTGTAATGGTTTTGCGCCAAATAGTGCGCAGCTAATGAGCGCCGGGTTGAGTCTTTTAGTTTTACAAAGCTTGTGTTGTGTTTATTTAACTCTCTGTGCAATGTTCTTGGGTGCATACCCAGCGCTGCTGCTATGGTTTCGTTTGTGCATTGATATATTGGCAACATGGGCCTAATTAACGCGCTTACTTGAGTTGGCAGGGATTGATTTTGCTGTTCGCTTTGAGCTAAAAACTGCAGCGCGGCAGGTACTTTATCGTACTGGGGTTGTGCAATTGATAATGCTAAATCTGTTTTTAAAATAACAATACCGGCACTATTTCTATTGTGCGTGACTTTGCAGCCAAAGTAAGTGTTGTATGCGCGGGTATTAGTAAGTTGCTTTTGAGGTAAAAATACCGCTTGTGGTTTACAGGTGTTATTACTTATTTTTTTTATTACTCCCATGGCGAGGCCGATAGTTAGTTCTAAAACCTGGGTTGTTTTAGGTAATGGGTTTAAGTTTATTTGAAATGATAAAAAGAGTGTTTTATCAGCCTCTAACGGATGAATAGTTAAACTTAGAGCGGGAGTGTGTAGGTGCAAATATTTAATAACCCAGTTGAGGGCGTCACCTAAATTAGTGCTACTTTTTGCTGCTATAGCAATAGGGCCAAGTATATCAAAGCTCTGCTTATTGGCTAGTTGCAGCCCAAAGCTTGGGCAGTTGAGCGTATGTGCACAATGCTCAAGGAGTTCGGCGTAAGTACTATAGGGCAAGTATTGTTGCTCTAAGTTATTAAAGCAAATGTTAAGGCCAAGCTGTGTCATTATTTGTGATATGTCAGCGCCTAAGCTCTTAACAAGCGAGTCTATCCCTTGTAGTGATGTGGCCTTAATAAAATTTTTCATGCATTACTCCAGCAACGTGGTGTCTAAAAATATCAAGTTTTGATGTGTTTTTCTATGCAGTATTAATAAGGTATTAATTTTTCATAAGGGCTCACATGCAAAGCACAACGTTTGATTACATTGTTATAGGGGCAGGTAGTGCTGGGTGTGTTATTGCTTCGCGTTTATCTGAAGATAAAAATGTGAGTGTATGTTTAATTGAAGCCGGCGGGGGAGATAAAAGCGCTCTTGTTCAAATGCCAGCTGCAGTTGCTGCCAGCGTGCCTTATGGTATTAACAGTTGGCACTATAATACAGTACCCCAAAAAGCACTTAACAATCGGTGCGGTTTTATGCCAAGGGGTAAAGTGCTCGGTGGTTCAAGCTCAATCAATGCAATGGTTTATATTCGAGGTAATAAACACGATTATGATGAGTGGGAAAAGCAGGGGAACATGGGCTGGGATTATAAAAGCATGTTGCCCTATTTTATAAAAGCTGAAAACAACAGTGCATTTATAAATAACCCATTGCATGGAGTTGAAGGACCGCTTTATGTACAAGAGCTCAATGCGCCAAGTTTTGTTAATCAGTATTTTTTAAATGCTTGCGCTGAACAAGGGGTACCACTAAATAGTGATATTAACGGTAAAGAACAAAGTGGTGCACGTTTGTCGCAGGTTACGCAGCATAAAGGAGAACGTTGTAGTGCAGCGAAAGCGTATTTAACACCTAATTTAAATAGGGATAACCTAACCGTATTCACACGTTGCCACGTTAAAAAAATAAATATAAAAAATAAAACTGCGCAAGGAGTGCAAATAACACGTAACAAACAGCAAATAGAGTTAACGGCTAATAAAGAGGTGATTTTGAGTGCGGGGGCTATTAATTCGCCGCAAATTTTAATGCTATCGGGGATTGGACCAAAAGAGCAATTAAAATTACATAATATTGATGTGAGGGTTGTGTTAGAAGGCGTTGGTGAAAATTTACAAGACCATCTAACAGTGGTTCCACTTTTTAAAGCCAATAATAGTGCCGGTACGTTTGGTATAAGCCCAAAAGGTGCGCTTCAAGTTACCAAAGGGGTTGCAGATTGGTTTAGTAAACGAAACGGATGTTTAACAAGTAACTTTGCGGAGTCTCATGCGTTTATTAAATTGTTTAAAGATTCGCCGGCACCTGATGTTCAACTCGAATTTGTAATTGGGCTTGTAGACGATCATAGTCGCAAGTTGCATTATGGGCATGGGTACAGTATTCATAGCAGTATTATGCGACCTAAAAGTAGAGGGACTATCAAGCTTGCAAACAATGACCCCCATACAGCACCGCTGATTGATCCTAATTATTTAAGCCACCCAGATGACTTAAACATAATGTTGTTGGGTTTGAAAAAAACACTCGCAATAATGAATAGCCCAGCCTTTGATGAAATACGTGCAGATATGGTTTATCCACTCGATATAAATAATGATCAGCAGTTAATAGAGTTTATTCGTGAAACAGCTGACACTGAATATCATCCCGTTGGGACATGTAAAATGGGTAAGGACGAGATGTCGGTTGTTGACAGCAAGTTAAAAGTGCATGGCGTTAATAATTTACGTGTTGTTGACGCGTCGATAATGCCCACAATTGTCACAGGTAACACTAATGCCCCTGTTATAGCGATTGCAGAAAAAGCGGCTGACTTAATTAAGGCAGCCAATAGTTAGCTGTAAAAGGTGTTTAGCCAGTGTTGCCAATCAGATTCTAGGCGTAACATTTGTAAGTGCTTTTTAGCTTTAAGATGTTTTGCTTGGTCTTCTTCTGCGATGAACGGTCCAACTCGGCAAAGCGCGCAATGGTTTGATGTTAAGTAGCTGGGTTTGGTTAATTGTTTGGCTAGTTGGGGTTCTAAGGTGCTACTTTTTGGGCTAAATACATACGTGATCCCGCTTGTGTCTTTGACGTGTTTGTCACGGTCAACATTACGAATTTTATAGCCCGAAAAACGTGTTATATCAAATGGCATTTGGCCACAATATTTGCTGCTTAAACGTTCGTTTAAACTGCCTTCTATGTTCCATTCACGATAAGGTTTTACATCTTTAGAGGTTATAAAGCAAAGCATTGGGCCATTTGGGTTTAACGCAAACTCAGTGGCATATTTAATAAATTGATGTAATAGGGCTCTGTTTAAAACGTTCATACTTGATTGACGAGTGCTAGCTTCAAACGCCTCTTTACCTACAAATGCAGGAATAAGTGGGAACTGAAAAATGACTACATCAAAGTATTGGTTGTTACTTTTTAATGTTTGCCAACACGCTTTGCTCGTCACATCAAAATTATTAAGAACGTCAACACTGCATTCACGCAATTTTTTTAAAGCGTTATCAGGGTATTTTTGTTCTATGGTTTGTGCGCTATCGTAAGTTGAGGCGACTAATTTATTTGGTTTTACGTGCTCAAAAATCGCATGAGAAAACGATAGGTCGCCATCGCCAACAGTAAGTATTCGCCAATTAGGATTTAAGTACATACTTTGCTATGTGTTTTGCTTATTAACGTTTTGAAGTTGCTTATTCGCCGTATTTAAACGCTCAAAAGCAAGCCTTGTTTTTAGGCCTTCGATGGCTATTTGCTTAATAATTAAGTTAAAAGTGATTACAATTGCAAATGCAAAATGCAGTGGGCCATCTGTAAACCCACCGTCCGCTTTGTATAACGTTACGCCAAATAATATGAGCAAAACAACTAAAAATAATCTCAATAAGTTGATTTGAATAAAAGTTGAGGCGGTTTTCATTTTTGTGATCTTTTTTAATACTAATAGCGCAAAAAAATGGAATGACCTTGATTTTGAAAGCGGCGTTTTTTTCTACATAGTTTTCGCCAAGCTCGTCAAGCTGCTGGCGTAATTGGTCAATCATGGTGAGTCCTCAAATAGCTGTGCGCGGATGGTACATTATTACCGCGCAATATTTAAGGTAATAGCTACTATTTTGGGTAAATACTCATACCAATAATAAATATGTGGCATACAAACACGACCGACGTCAGCACAAAGCGCATTTTTTGATAGTCTTTGTCGTAGGTTTGCCACTGTGGTGTTGATTTTTCAAAAAGTAGAACAAGCCAAAAACTCAGCGATAACCACCCTAAAACCCATTCAACAGGTAAAAATGCTAAAAATGGTACCGGAATAACAGGTAGTACCGCTTTTATTGCATCAGCATAGCTTTGCTGGCCGGCATGCCAAAGATTACCTGCCATAAAAGCAAGAATAGCAATGCTATAAAACGTAAAAAACTCTAAGTTAACACTGTTACTACCGAGCATCAGCGGCCACGCTAAACAGGCTAGAAATGGTATTAGGCCAAGATAGCCTAATTGGATGTGATTGATAAACTTGTTCATAACAGTGTGCCCTGAGTATTTTTAATAGTAAGCGAGGCAATTGTATCAGCCTTACGCGTGCAAACCGATATGTTGCAATAAATTAAGTACGAATCTAGTTATTATTTAGTTTCATCCTAAAAATCGATTGTTTTAATCTAAACAATCAATTTTATTTAATTTATCGATGGGCTTATTGTATTAATCAAGCCAGCAAGGTTAGCCAACAAATCTCGCTTTGCTTGGTAACTTAAATTAATAAATTAAATATAAATGAGGAATACTATGAGCACTTCATTAATCAACACAAAAATTCAACCTTTCAACGCAACTGCATACCACAATGGTGATTTTGTAGAAGTATCTGAAAAAGATGTACTTGGTAAGTGGTCAATCTTCTTCTTTTACCCAGCAGATTTCACATTTGTATGTCCTACTGAACTTGGCGATGTTGCTGATTACTACGAGCAACTACAAGAAATGGGTGTAGAAGTTTACTCAGTATCAACTGATACTCATTTTACTCATAAAGCATGGCACGATACGTCAGACACAATCGGTAAAATTAAATTCCCGATGATTGGCGACCCAACAGGCCGTATTACTCGCAGCTTTGGCGTTATGATTGAAGATGATGGCCTAGCACTTCGTGGTACGTTTGTAATGAACCCTGAAGGTGAAATTAAAGTAATTGAAACTCACGATTTAGGCATTGGCCGTAGCGCTAAAGAGCTAGTGCGTAAAGTACAAGCTGCACAATACATTGCAACTCACGACGGTGAAGTTTGTCCAGCATCTTGGCAGCCAGGTGAGGACACACTTGCTCCTTCACTAGACCTAGTTGGTAAAATCTAAGTATAGATTACCTCAACTGTAAGGGCAGGTAACTGCCCTTAAACCAATAAATATTCGTTTATTGGTGCCTCCTATCTCAATATGGTAATTAAGCACATGCATTTATTGGCATGGGAGGCTTGCTGTTTAAATTTTCCTAAAAAGGGTTAAGCCATGTTAGATAACAACATTAAAAATCAATTAAAAAGCCATTTCGAATCGCTTACTCAACCTGTTGAGCTGCTTATTGCCTTGGATGACAGCAAAAAATCAACAGAAGTAGAAAGCTTAGCAAATGATTTAGCATCATTAAGCGATAAGTTTACGGTAGTTAACAACCCAGATACCAGCGCACGCCGCCCGTCTATGGTTGTACATTCACCAGTTAAAAATACCCATATTACGTTTGCAGGCGTACCGATGGGACACGAATTTACAAGTTTAGTGTTGGCGCTTTTACATACTGGCGGGCATGCAAGTAAAGCAAAAAGCGAAGACATTGAACAGATACAATCACTTGCTCAAGAACTTAATTTTGAAATTTACATTAGCTTGAGCTGCCAAACGTGCCCTCAAGTAGTACAGGCGCTAAATACAATGGCCGCGACTAATAGCAAAATTAAAGCAACAATGATTGATGGCGCACTATTTCAAGAGGAAGTAGAAGAGCGCAACATTTTAGCCGTACCGGCTGTTTATTTAAATGGCGAACCATTTAGCCAAGGTGCATTAAGCCTAACTGACATTTTAAACAAGGTAGATAGTAAAGGTGCAGCACGCCAAGCAGCGGCACTGAGTGAAAAAGATGAATTTGACGTACTAGTAGTTGGTGGTGGGCCTGCGGGTGCCTCAGCTGCTATTTACTCTGCACGTAAAGGCTTAAATACAGGTGTTGTAGCTGAACGTTTTGGTGGGCAAGTTGCTGACACATTAGCTATTGAAAACTTTATATCTGTTAAAGCCACTGAAGGGCCAAAACTTGTTGCACAGCTTGAAGAGCATGTTAAAGAGTACGATGTTGATGTAATGCATAACCAACGTGCTGCAGGACTTGAACGCGTTAATAACAAATACGAAATTACGCTTGAGAACGGGGCTACTTTAAAAGCTAAATCACTTGTTTTAGCAACCGGTGCACGCTGGCGTGAAATGAACGTACCCGGTGAGCAAGAGTACCGCGGACATGGTGTAGCATACTGCCCGCATTGTGATGGCCCTTTGTTTAAAGGTAAGCCTGTAGCAGTGATTGGTGGTGGTAACTCAGGTATTGAAGCGGCAATCGATTTAGCAAACATTGTTGAGCACGTAACAGTGCTTGAATTTGCAGATACACTTCGCGCCGATGAAGTACTTATTCGCAAAGCGAAAAGCTTAAATAATATTACTATTATTAAAAACGCCCAAACTACAGAAGTACTTGGCGATGGTAAAAAGGTAACAGGACTCACGTACACAGACCGAGTATCAGGTGATAGCAAGGCACTTACTCTAGCGGGTATTTTTGTACAAATAGGCTTAATTCCTAACACTGAGTGGTTAAAAATTAGTGACTTAGCGCTAAGTAAATTTGGTGAAATATTAATTGATGCAAAAGGTGCTACTTCATTACCGGGTGTTTATGGCGCAGGTGATGCAACAAATACCCCATTTAAGCAAATTATTATTGCCATGGGCAGCGGTGCAACAGCAAGTTTAGGTGCTTTTGATTACTTAATTCGCAACAGCGAAGAAAGCGAGCAAGACAAAACAGCTGCTTAACGTGCAAAACTTCTCTTGATATAACAGCAAGGTACACCCATCGCTGTTTGTTAACCCAAGCCGCCCTCTCCAAAGGCGGCTTTTTTATGGCGTAATTAATCATATATAAATAGGTTAATCGCCACCGCCACCGCCACCACAGCCAGAATCTGAACCGCTGCAATTATTATCAGAGTAACTTGTACTAGTATTGTATGTGGTTGCACCTTGTTTTGAGTTTGCAGTGACAAAGGTAAGTAGTAGCAAAAAGCCACTAACAATTAAAATTACCATGATTGACTGCCAATCCTGTGACGAATAACCGGTATAAAGTGACAAAGCTAAAATAGTAATCAAAATGGTCCGAGCTATTAATTTCATTGTTATTTCCTTTTACTTACTGTCAGGTATATTTAATGTAATTTTGGCTTAACGGTTTTTATTGCTGATGCGATAGCGAGCTCAAGTGAGTACATTTTAAAAGGTTTGGATATAAACATATCCATGCCAGCTTGTTTACAGGCAAGTTTATCTTGCGACGACGTATTAGCCGTTAACGCAACAATATACGTTTTATCTGCGGGGCAAATTTTTTGCTCTCTTAACTGCTTAGTTGCTTCAAAACCGTCCAAAATAGGCATAATACAGTCCATAAAAATAAGGTCATACGGCTTTTGCTTACATTTTAAAACAGCGTCTTGACCATCAACCGCAAAGTCGGGGTGTATATTAAGCTTATTTAGGGATGCGTTAAGCACTAATCTATTGATGTCGTTGTCATCAACAACAAGCACAGATAACTCGCTTGTGTTTAAATCAATGTTAGCGAGCGGTTTATTTTCAAGTGCTTGCTCTTCACCTCGGGTTATAGGGATATAAACTGAAAATGTAGAGCCTTTATTAATTTCGCTACTGACTTCAATTTTACCGCCCATGTACTGAACAAGTTCTTTTACAATTGCTAAGCCTAGACCTGTACCGCCTTTTGTATTTTTAGCATCGACTTCTTGCGTAAATGGTGAAAATAGCGATTTAAGAAATTCAGGAGTCATCCCTCTGCCTGAGTCAGTCACGGTAATAGTGAGTGACAAAGCGTCGTCAATATTGGTCAAAAACGTGTCCAGCTTTACACTACCTTTTTCTGTAAACTTTAATGCATTACTGAGTAAATTGGAGGTAATTTGGCTTAGGCGTGTGTTGTCGAAAAAGGCCCAGCAATCGTCATTAATTTCATTTTTCACTTCAAGTGCGACACGCTTTTCAGTAAATAAAGGGGTATAAAGTGAAACAAGGTCAGTGAAAACAGTTTTTAATAAAACATTGTTTGGTTCAAGCTTAAGCTCGCCATGATTAATTTTTGAGAAATCAAGAACCTCATTAATAATATTCAATAATATGTCTGAGCTGCGTAGCGCAACTTTAATTTTTTCTGTTCTTTTTTGTTCATCATGCTCATCTATCAAGGTGGTGAGCATGCCTGTAATACCATTGAGTGGCGTTCTAAGTTCATGGCTAATTTTTGCAAAAAGCATGCTTCTATCAAAAAGTAAGCGTTCAGCCTCTGCTTTTTTGCTTTTAAGTTCTTCACGAAGTGTCATCGACTCTGTTACATCTTGAAACGTGCCAAATAACCTTACACAGGTGTCGCCTTCAAATTCAGCTTCTCCAAAGGTCGATACCCAAATGTTGTTATTTTTTGCAGTAACAATTTCAAGGTCTAAATTCCACTTTTCGCCTTTGCTAACGGCTAACTCTACTGCTTTGGTAATATTTTCTCGGCTTGATCCCTCTTTATAGAAGTTAATTGCGGTTTCCATCATAGGTTGATAGTTTTCATCAACTTCATGAATTAGTTTGGTTTGCTTGCTCCAATAAATTTTATTGTGGGCAATATCAACTTCCCAAGTTCCTATATTCGCAACACTTTCAAGCTTAACAAGGCTATTACTATTTTTTATTAGGCGATCTTTTGTTTGGTTTCTGGCAAATTCCGCACCTAACCATTGTGCAAATAATTCTATATAATCATAGGCTTGGTCTGTAAAAACAGGCGATGAATCAGCAGAAGAAAAGTTAACGGTTCCAAACACTTCATTACCTATTTTAATAGGAGCACCAATGTAGGATTCCAGTTGGAAATTAGCAAAGCAAGGGTGGTCTGCAATTTCGCTCTGAGATACATTGTGAAATGCGAGGGCTGAGCCTGCTTTGAGGGTGTGTGTGCAGTAAGTACCTTCTAGGTCAAATTGTGTACCTATAGCAAGATCGTTGTTGGGGGTAACCGCATATAAAACAGTGTAACACTGGTCTTCAACCTTACTGATAATAGCTAAATTAAGATGAAAAACGTTAAGCCCAAACGTTAAAAGCTTTTGCGTTTTGTTGTCAAATGTTAAACTTTGATCAGAGACTATGTCGTGAAATTGCCTAAGAAAATTCAATAGAAAAACCCTATAGTATTAATTTTTTTAAACTTTATTTAGCAAGCTTAGAATAACGTTAAAAAGTGATAAAAAGCTATTACTATCTCGGCAACTAAATACATAAAAAACGATTTTATTAAAACATAGATTTAGCGTATTTGTGTGCACGTTATCTAATTTGTAATTTAGTATGTTGAGTTAGGTGTGTACTCTGGGTTGATATCTCCATCAACTTCTTCTGGATCAACATCGTTTATCATAAGTGTTTCTCTTACGGCTTCTATATGATCAAGGACCGTTTGATAGTGCTCACCATATTCATATTTAGTCACTTCAATAGCTTTTGGCATATATGTAAACGCTATTTTAAGAGCATGAAGTGCATCGTCATTTATTTTTTCACTCATATTTTTTCCTGACTAAATTATAATTAATATCGGCGGTTAAAGTATTTTCTTTAATTGTTTATTTTAGGGTGCTTGCAAGTGAGCACGCGCTTCAGTTATGCCCATTTGGTATCCTTTATTTAAAATATTAAACGATTTAGTGGTTCTGCCCACTTTAAAGTGCTTTGGTGGTGCAATAATATTAACTATACAATCGCTGGGTGGGTTTTCTATAAAATCGATACTTTTATTATAAACGTCAGCTCTATTTAATGCTGCATTTATGAGTGCAGGATAGCCCTTATAAATTTGTTTAGTGAGCCAAGACGTTTTTGTCGCTTTTTTTTTGTACCCTCGTGAACGTGACAAGATAACCGTTATTTCGCGCGCCCCCATTTCATACGCCTTGATAACAGGAATAGAGTCTGCAACTCCACCATCCGTCATAGGTGTGTTATTTATAATCGGGTAATCACGATATGCAATAGGAATTGCGCAGGATGCTTTTAATTGCTCAACCATATTGTCGTTTGTTGCTTCTAAATAATAGGCTTTACCTGAATCTATAGCGGTAGTAACAATATAAAACGGTTGTGGGTTTTGCTCAAATATTTCGGTTTGTAGACGAATTTCACGAATAGTTTCTTCCCATAACCAATCAAGGTCAAATAAGTGACCACCTTTTAAAAACCGAGCCAGATTAATAAACTCCGGCCTACATGAATAATCGGTGATCACTTTGTAGTTTCGCATGGGTTGCTTACATAGGAATGCGGCTACATTTGTTGCTCCTGCAGATACGCCAAAATAACAATCAAAGGGCTGATGATTTTGCGATAAAAATTCATCAAGGACACCTGCAGCAAATATACCGCGCATTGCGCCACCTTCGACTACAAGTGCATGTTTTATATTTTTAGCCATAATTGTAACTCCTTTTAATCTGACTTTATGTTACCAACTAAGGCGAGTGAGGGCGAGCTATAAAACACATATTATCAATAGGTTGCATTCCTATTAAAGGTTAATTCAATAATAAGTAAACAATAAATAAGACATTTAATTTAATAAATATGTCGGTAGTTAATATATTAATTAATTGGCATGATATTTTTAGTAATTTTATGGCTGTAATTCCATCGCACTGAGTTATATTTTTTGTTAATGTTAGGCTTCAAGCTTATGTTAATAATAAACCTTTAAAAGGGTCACTGATTTTGCAACATTAAGATGGATAATATGCGTCAATATTTTTGCATAAATTGACATTGTTATAGTTATTATATCGCGAACGTAAGTCAGCATAATTTAGCCGTTGTTGCTTTCGAGCCCGATAATTTAAGAGCCTTGTACTGCGAATAATTGTACCAAGGTCATAGTTTGCTCCTAAAAGGTAAATAAACTCTATAATGAGCGATTTTAAAATCACCTTATTTAATAATACGCAAAATCAGCTTGGCGAAAGTCCGCTATGGCACCCAATGTTGGCAACACTCTTCTGGGTTGATATCAATAAAAAACTGTTATTTTGTTGCTCACTCGGTAAACCAGCAAATGCTTACTCGGTTGAAATGCCTTTTATAGTGACAGCTATAGCTTGGCAAGATAAAGAGCATTTAATTTTAGGAACTGAATCTGGGATTTATCGTTACAATATAAAGCGTAAAATACCTCAGTTAATTACGGAACTTGAAAGTGGCGAGACGAATAGGCGCTCAAACGATGGGCGTGCCGATCCCTGGGGTGGTTTTTGGTTAAGTACAATGGATATTACTGCCGAAAAAGGGCAGGGCAAGATATACCGCTATTACAATAAAAAGCTAGATTGCATTGTGACTGATTTAACCATTCCTAATGGTTTGTGTTTTGATAAAGCTCGCTCTCGTGGTTACTATTGTGACTCTTTTACAAGCTGTATTTATGTTCTTGACCTTGATGTTAATACAGGTGAAGTTGCTGGCACGGCGAAGGTATTCTATCAATTTAATAACACCGATGTAGATCCCGATGGTTGCGTAATCGACAGTATTGGTAACTTGTGGTTAGCGGTATGGGGAATGGGCTGTATTATGTGTTTATCGCCTGATGCAGAAGTAATTCATACAATAAAAGTAAATAACCTCAATCCTACATGTACAGCATTTGGCGGCAAACAAGGTGAGCTGCTATTTGTGACTTCAGCAGTGTGCGAGTCTAATAAGGACTTACAAAATATACAAGGGACGACAATTCAAATTAGCGGGATAAAAAACGGGCAACTAGAGCCACCCGTTATTTTATAATTTGTTTACAGGTTACAGGTTACAGGTTACAGGTTACAGGTTACAGGTTACAGGTTACAGGTTACAGGTTACAGGTTACAGGTTACAGGTTACAGGTTACAGGTTACAGGTTACTGGGAGACTGGTTTGACCCACATAACGCCAACATCTTTTTTCATAACGTATACGCGAGTGCCTGCAGTAATTGTTTGCTCACTTTTTAATTTCCAGCTAATACCTGAATAATTATACGTAGTTAACCCTTGATCGGTAACGTCGTCATCTAGGGTAAAAGTAAGCTCTGCAAAATCGTTTGTTACGGGCTTTGTATCCACACGGTTTTGCATTTTTTTTAGAGGTTTCCACAGGCCAATGGCTAAAATAGCCGTTACCACTGTGTTACTCCATAGTGCAGTTGTTAATGAGTCAGGCAATATTCCTAAGCTCATTGAAAAACCAGTTATCAGTAGTGATAAGCCAAAAAATAATAGAATAATAGTAGAGAGACCCAGCACGGCTACTTCTATTATTAAGGCAATTATACCAAGCACCATAAGTGCTTGTGGTAAATTTTGTATAATAAAATCCATACAAACCTCTTTAGGTGTTAACCTTTATTTTGCTTGTTTAAACTATTAATGATTGCCATGCCTTGCGCAACCATTGAGCTTGCATCTGTTGCGTTGTCAGGGAGAAGAACAACAGATGATTCACGTGCAATGGCTTCTTTAGCCGAAATGGCTTTAGTTGCTAAATCAAGTTGAATCGCTTTTTGCCCTTGCTCTGTATCAGCGGCTTCACCGACTTTTAATAGTGCATTGGCTTGTGCTTCAGCGACGGTTGTAATTGCGGTAGCTTCACCTTCTGCACGTAAAATTTGCTCAGCTTTATCTGCTTCTGCAGCAAGCACTTGTGCTTGCTTTTTACCTTCAGCGACATTTATATTTGCTTGACGGTCACCTTCAGACTCTAAAATTTGAGCACGTTTTACACGCTCAGCCTTCATTTGTGCTTCCATAGCTTCCATAATCGAGTTCGGTGGCACAATATCTTTAATTTCGTAACGCAGTACTTGAATACCCCATGGCTCAGATGCCTGGTTTATTGCAGCTACTATATTTGTGTTTAGTAGGTCACGCTCTTCAAAAGTTTTATCTAGCTCCATTTTACCAAGCTCTGAGCGCATTGTTGTTTGCGAAAGCTGAACAACTGCAAATGTATAATCGTCAACACCATAGGTAGCTTTGTACGGGTCTAATACTCGAAAGTACAATACGCCATCTACAATTAACGAGATGTTGTCTTTTGTTATAGCTGATTGAGATGGAACATCTTGGGCCTGTTCTTTTAAGCTGCGGTCGGCAGATATTCTATCGATAAACGGAATAATAAAATTAAGGCCGGCTTCTTTGGTTGATTGGTATTTACCAAAACGTTCAATTAGCCAAGCTCTATTTTGAGGGACAAATTTAACACTGCTTTTTAGAAGCACAATAACAAATATGAGTAAAAATGCCTCAACAGTAAATACGACATCGAGAATTTGTGACACTGGATCCATTTAAATATTCCTTATAATAATTAATCATAAAATGGTGTGTTGTTTTAATTTTAAACTAATAAAGACTACCACTTTTCAATGTAATTACCTACAAAAAGTGGGCACTTAAGAAGTACATATTATCGAGGGGGGCTCTCGGAAATTTTATTTCGACCAGTTTCTTTAGCGTTATAAAGAGCAGCGTCTGCTTTTGCAATAATGTCTTCTGCTATTGTTTTTGTGTTAGGAATTAGGCTATAAAAACCAATGCTTAAAGTAAGCATATCACTCACTTCTGAATATTTATGCTCTATACCCAACTTGGCTATTTCTTTTTGAATTAGAGTGGAAAAGCAATATGCATTATCAGTATTGGTACAGGGTAAAATAAGTGCAAATTCTTCACCACCATATCGAGCTGCTAGATCGCCGGGGCGCTTACATAAATTTTGCAGTGTTTCAGCAACTTGTTTTAATGCCTCATCCCCTTTTTGATGACCATAACTATCGTTGTATTTTTTAAAAAAGTCGATGTCGCAAATAAGTAAACTAATGGGTTGTTGGTAACGAACGCATCGTTGTATTTCGTCGTCTATAGTTTGATCAAAGCATCGACGATTAGCTATGTTAGTCAAGCCGTCTGTATTTACCAGCTCACTTAATTGTTGATTGGCTGTGATAAGTTGCTGCTGAGTAAGTTCTAATTTTTGTTTATAGTTTATATTTTTGAACGCGTTGGTTAGTATTTCCCCCACTAATTTTATTCTGATTAAATCAAGGTTTGTCCATTCACGTTTTACTGATACACAATCGCAACCAATAAAACCAACAAGCTCTTTTTCGTAGCTTAAGCCAATGCACATTACTGATTTGATTTTTTGTAGTTCAAATTCTTTTTTTTCACCACCTGCAGAGGCTGGTAAATCCGCAACATCATTTACTTTAAAAAGGTAAGTGTCGTTCATTAATTTAAAAAAGTAGGGAAGTTCGCTTTTAGGAATATTTTGTAGTGAATCTTTGAATGGTGTTATTCCCGTATTTACCCACTCATGAGTATTACTCATTTGCGTGTTTTCATCGTTAAATTTAAATAAATAGCTGCGATCTGCATGGCATACAGTGCCAATTGCTTTTAATGCATAATTAATATGTTTATCTACATCATCGTTTTGAATATCAATGAGATCGGCTGATATATTCGATATAACAACATCAAAGTTATATTGTTCATCAATTGTTTGTTTTTCTATTTCAAAGGTGATCATTGAAACGGTCTCGGTAATATTGGCAAATTTAATGTTCAGTAAGAAGGCTGTTTGATCTACTTCAAGCACCACTTTATTTTGAACATTAGGTATAAGATAAACATCAAAAAGGTTCTGTAATAATAAAGTTTTTTTACTTAAAGGGCTTATTAGCTTTATGTGACCAAAGTGATTTTCATTCAAGTCAGAATGCTGCTTTAAATTAAACAGGTTTAACGCGGATTCGTTCGCTTTGTAGTTGCGTGTTTTTGAGTCGTGGACCAAAACAGCAAAAGGGAGACACTTTAATGTACTCCAGATCTCTTTAATCGAGTTCAACGTTTAAGTTACCTCATTTTCTATAAAAGATAGGACATATCCGATTGATTTTTATTCTTATAATATAGTTTTAGTACAGTTTTGTTGATATTACTAACTTTTTTAGTGCGTTTATGTGAGTCACGCATTATAATTGATACTGTATATCATTACTCCTTTCTTCAGTGAGCCTTTAGCGGCTTACTTGCATTCTAAGTATAGGTAACCCAAGTATTTCATGACCGAAATTACAACACACCAAGCTTCTCGTAGGCGCTTACTCATTGCGCTTGCAATAACATGCTCATTTATGATCATACAAGTAATTGGCGCGTATTATGCTAATTCGCTTGCTGTATTAGCTGATGCAGGACATTTGTTTGTGCATAATAGTTCGCTATTTATTGCCTTAATTGCTTCAAGTTTTGCTATTCACTTAGCTAAAACTTTCAATGATGGCTATCAACGGGCTGAGTTAATGGGTGGGCTTATTAATGGCATTTTATATCTCGTAATTAGTTTGGTGATTCTATATGAAGGTGGGGAGCGATTTATTCATCAGCATGAAGGTAACGAACTTGAGATAAATAGTTACTTAATGTCGGTAATTGCGGGGCTAGGCTTTTTGTTCCACGGTGCCGCTGCTTGGGTATTATACAAGGGACGAAAAGCAAGCATTAATGTTTATGCCGTGTTCTTACATTCGTTTTTTGATTTGATTTCTACTGTGTCCACTTTTGTTGCTGGTGTACTAATATATTTCACAGGCCTTGCGGTCATCGATATTTTATCGAGTATGCTTATAGCGTCGTTTGTATTGTTTACGGGCATTAAAGTAATTATAAGTTGTATTAAAGGTTTGCGTTTAAATAAAGCAAAACTTCCCAAGGTAACAGATATTGAAAGCGAAATCACAAGCATAGAACATGTACATAACGTACATAATGTAACTGTAACACGTAATTACGATGGCCTAGTGGTGGGGGCTCATGTGGTACTCAAAAAGCACTGTACTATTGAAAAGCATGACGAAGCATGTCGCTTAAAGGTAGAGAATCTGCTTGCTGAAAGGTTTAGAGTAACGAGTAGCGTACTGCAAATTGAAAGCCATGAATGCCATCATATTCACTAGAGTTTATTAACCTTTCAAAGTTAAATTCCAACGGCCTACATGGTGCTTAGGCAAGACAGTGCACATAAGGTGTGTACATTCACAAATAGTTGATAACGCAGAATTAATGCAAGCAGACGCGGCCCCAAAGGAATCTCCCGGGGCAGTTTAATTCTTGTTGCTCGGCTTTGGTTTACTGTTACACCGTGTAAAGGCTGAAGAGTAGTGCAGGAGTAGTAGCCAACCTGGTGCTGCGATTAAACCGCTTTAAGTTTTAACAAACACTAACCCACAAAGGTCATTAGAACTGTGTGTTAGTGGATGGGGGCTCTAATGCCTTGCTAGTTGCTTCAAATAAGCTCAATAATTTTTCTAAAACAACTATTTTCATTAAGTGCTTCAGCGCTCATTGGTTTTGCAAGGTAGTATCCTTGAAGCACATGGCAACCAGCGTTAATTAAAAACTCCATTTGGTCACGATTTTCAACGCCTTCAGCAATACAATATAAGTTTAAATTTTCAGCTAAAGAAATAATAGTTTTAATAATTGACTCGTCTCCTTTGTCCTCACCAATACTATTTACAAAACTTTGATCTATCTTTATGACGTTAATTGGGAATTGGCTCAAGTAAGTCAGCGAGGAATAGCCTGTACCAAAGTCATCAAGCAATAATTTAAATCCTGCTGCTTTTAATTTTTGTAACTGCTTAGCAGCTTTCAGTTTATCTTCAAGCAATATAGTCTCTGTAATTTCGAGCCTCAGTTGCTTTGGCAGAATACCCGCGTCTGCTAGTATGCATTGTAAACGTTCGGTTATGTTCTCCTTTAAAATATGTTTTGGTGATAGGTTTAAGGAAATATAAAATAATGGATTGTCATTCAGTAGTGGCGCTAATTCAATAAGTGCGCGTTTAAGGGCTAACTCAGTTAAGCGCTCGATCAAACCGGTTTCTTCTGAAATTGGAATAAACACAGCGGGTGAAACAAATTGCTCTTTGTTTTTCCAGCGCATTAGTAGCTCTACACCATTTATTGTTCTTGCTTCAATATCAACAATTGGCTGATAATGATTAAAAAATAAGTCGGCTTTTACTGCATCTTTTAAATCATTTTCGAGCATTAGCTTTTGTTTTATTTGTTCGTTCATTTCATCGCTAAAGAAGCTAAAACCATTCCTGCCATTTTGCTTTGCTTGCATCATTGCGACGTCTGCATTACGAATTAAAATGTCGGTTGTTATTGCATCAAATGGGTACAAAGCAACGCCTATACTGGCAGAAATATTAATCGCAAAGTCTTCAATCATCACTTTATTTGCTAATTCTTTACTAATTAGCATAACTGTTTCTTTTAATGAGTCCTGAGATTCTACATTTTTAATAAGAACTAAAAACTCATCTCCACTTTGGCGGCCAAGCTGTGCATTTTCGTTAAGAATATTACTCACCCGTTCAGTAATATTACAAAGAAGCTTGTCACCTACAGCATGACCAAAAGAGTCATTTACTGGCTTAAACTTATCTAAATCTATAAATAAGAGTGCGCAATGTGTATTTGAACTTTCGGCTTGTTTAATGGCTTCCTCAATTTCTTGATACATTAAACTACGATTTGGTAGTTTTGTTAGTGCGTCGTAATTGGCTAAATAACGCAGCTCATTTTCAGCTCTTTTTTGCTCTGTTAGGTCAGAAATAACAATTACATAGTAGCTTACTTCTGTTGTACTTTTTGCTACAGCAGTCACATTAATATGCACTGGGTGCTTACTGCTTTTAGCTGTTTTTATTAACGTATCAATATGCCAGTTTTCAGTTGGTTGCAATTTTTTTAGTATTTTTGCGAACTCTTTACAGTTTTCTTTACCAATAGACTTTATAAATAGTTTCGGGCTAATATTTGTAAATTCCTCTGAATCAGAGAACGTTCTTATAAAACTATTATTTGCTGAAAATGGCATTAAATGATCGTCTAAAATCAGTAACCAATCGTTTATTTGGCTAAATGCTTCACCTAGTATTTTGGCTTGTTCTTCATTGGCACGCTGCTCTGTAATATTGGTATAAATACCAGATACATACAAAGGTTTGCCTGTTTGAGTGTCAAAAATTATTTGGCCAGTGTCTTGATACCACAACCACTGCCCATTTTTATGGCGGAGACGATATGTTAATTGCCAATTTTTATTTTTACTTTTTTTGCTTATAAAGCCTTGCCATTTGGTTTCAAATCGACGCTTATCGTCAGGGTGTATAATAGAATAAAACAGCTCTATCGATACTCGTTCTTCAAGGTTCTCATAACCCAGTTCTATGCCGCGTAAGGTATTTACAGAACCATCTTTAAATCGAAAATCCCATATTCCACTTTTATTATTTTTAAGAGCGAGCTCTGTTTGTTTTTTCGAATTTATAGTGTCTGTATGCGCTTGTTGAATAACATTTTGGCGGTTACGGTATTGCCAGAAAAATAAAGCGAAGAGGCTTAACATAACTATAATATAGGTGAATATCGCAAAGGGTGACTTCCAAGGAGCATAGGCTACATTCATGCTCAGCTTAACTGGTTGGGCTTTAATTACACCATCTTTAAAATGAGCGTTGATCGTGAGAGAGTAGCTTCCTGGTTGAAGTTTAGTAAAAAACACCTGATTTGATTTTAAGTTGTCATAGGTAAGTGATGTTGGGCCATCAAGAACCACATCATATAACGTTTTATTTGTATCTGGGTAAGAAAAGTCAGAAAAGCTTACCGTTAACCCCATATCATCATGGCTCAATTTGAGTGGTTGATTACTGTATGCAAGAGGTGAAAAAGGTAATTCTCTTGTCAATAGACTGACATCTGTAATTGCTAATTTATCTTTTTTAGTTGTTGCTTTTGTATTGAAATCAGCAGGATTAAAAAGAAGCGCGCCAGCATTACTACCTAATATTATTTGCCCATTATTCAATTTTCTTTGTGTGTAGTCTGTAAATTTATTGGTGCTTAAACCATCTTTAACAGAAAAACTTGTAACATTAAGTGTATTGAGGTTTACCTTGTAGAGCCCACTCTCAGAGCTTGCCCACAGGTAATCATTTTCATCAGGCACTAAAGACAAAATTGAATTAGAATTTAAAGAACTTTTAAGCCCCAGAGAATGTTTACGTTCATAACTTTGTGGGTCTATGCCAATTAAGCCTTCATGAGTAGTTGCAAGCCATAAAATATTTCTTTTTAAGTCATGGTAATAATTATCTACAGTGTAATAGATGTCGTCTCTATTCTTTGATGACTCAAATATTTGGTTTAAGCTTTGTGTTGACTCGTTATACCTATATAGGCTGTTGGTCATACTAATTAAAAGTTCATTTGGGTGTGTTTCTATTGGCGGAAGGAACACATAGGCATATATCGGGTCTAGAAAGTTTTTAAGTCCTTTAATAACCCTTATATCACCCGTTTTTTCGTTAAAAAGGTAAAAGTTTTTGTCACTTGCAAATGCATATTGATGAGTGCCAATTTTGGCAAAACCGAAAACAGTAGGTTGAGTAAGTAAATCGTTATTAGTACTTAAATTTGATACTAATTGCTTACTATTTTTATCAAACAATTCAAACCCATTGTAAGAATATAGCCATAAATATTGGTTGTTTCCAAGAGAGGAAGCAAAAATATCATAAACTGCTGACGAACCAAACACTGCTTTAGCGTCGGTTGAGTTTAAAAAAGTACGCGTAGTTTTTGTTTTAGGGTTGTATTGAGCTAGGCCATCGTTTGTGCCAAACCATATAGTATTATCTTCGTCTTCGTGAATTTTGTTTATCGTATTATTGACGGGCAACTTAATATTTTTAAATCGTCTTGTATTAATGGGCCACGTGAATACCCCTTGGCTTCTTGATGATAACCAAAGTACTCCTGTTTGGCTTATTGTTAAATCGTCTATTGAGTTATCGTTTATATTAAATTTACTTTTTCATAATTTAAAATAAACTCTATTTCGCCGTTTACCCGGCTAAAACTATATAACCCTTTTTCTGTTGCTACAAACTCACCCTGCTCAGAATTAATGTAATCCCAGATATTAAGATCGGGAATAAGCGTCGTTATTTTAGAACTGAGTACAAGGTTATCTTCTGAAAATGCGAATTTATACAGCCCTTCTACCGTGCCAATTAGAAGGCCAAGCTCTTTATCTACCTGCAAAAACTTTACATTAATGTTGTCTATTGTTGTGTGTTCGGCAGAGTGAAGTGGTATTTCTTTAAGCTGATTACTTACAAGGTTGAACGCATATAGCCCATTATTGGCACCAATGAAAAGTGTATTGTTGTGTAGTGTTAAAGCGCGAATAAACGAAGTTTTTTCAGCTAAAGCGGCTGTTTTTTTAAAAGTAGCAGTGGTTTTGTCGTAAGTGACTATTTGGTTATCAATTGCTAAGTAATAAAGTTCGTTTTTTTCGGCCATTGCTGCAACAGGTGAATAAATCTGTTTTTCTTTATCGAGCTGACCAGAGTAAATTTTTTCTGTTTTTAAAGTTTGCGGATCTATTATGAATGCCCCAGCTATATCAGTTGAAACCAGTAGCTTACCGTCTTGTGTTTTCAACAGCGTAGAAATGTAATGTTTGTCTAGCTCAAAACCACCGTCGAATGTTCCAACGTTATAGCCATCAGACCTATTTAGTCCTTGTTGTGTAGCAATCCAAATGTAGCCAATCTCATCTTCTTGTATTTTTACAACGTAATTTTGTGAAAGACCTTCATCAGTAGAAAGACGCTGTAGCTGTTGGGCATAATTTTGCGATGCAAATGCATTGGTCATACACAACATTATAAATAGAACAAAAAGGGATAATTTACTTATTGGCACTGATGACCGATCTCCGAAACAGGTACTGCTCTATACAGCTAAGTGTTAAATATAGCACAATTTTTATTTTTTTTTACAAAAAATAAACTAATTATATCAATGCAAATTTAATGCAATGAACTAATATTTAACACTATTTAAGGGTTTTAGGGAGGTCTTAAAATGGGCTTAACAAACATACAGGCTAAAGATAGTCTTTTACTGATCATAGATATTCAAGAGCGACTTTCCCCCATGATTAGTGATTTTCAAAGTCTTTTAAAAAATACGCTAAAATTAGCGCAGGCATCCTGTGTTTACGACATACCAACACTTATCTCAGAGCAGTACGTCCAAGGATTAGGAGAAACCGACAACAAAATTAAATCTGTTTTACCGCGTGCTACGTATTTTAGTAAGGTGCATTTTAGTGCTTGTGAAGAAGCTGGCTTCTTAGATAAGTTAATTAGTTTTAACAAAAAAACGATTGTTGTAGTGGGTACTGAGGCGCACGTGTGTGTTTTACAAACGTGTATTGATTTATTAAAAAATGGATTTGAAGTGGTTTTAGTAACAGATGCAATAGGCTCTCGTAATGCAGAGCATAAAAGTATCGCAATAGAACAGCTAAAGCATGGCGGAGCGGTAATTTCATGTGCAGAAATTATTATATTTCAATGGACAAAAACTGCAGCTACGCCTACGTTTAAGAAAATATTACCTATAATTAAATAGGTTACTTGTATATAGTGTAAATTAAATGTTTATTATTATTAAATTTTAAATTATTCATTGATAATATCGGTACTATTTGGCTGTATTTGTACTAAGTTAAATGTATTAGTAAAACTAAAAGTTAGGGTCTTTATGTCTAGTGTTAGTCGTTTATTAACAATTATTTTTGTCATCTTATTCGTCGAATCTATAGGCCTTGGCCTTTATTTTGGTACGTTAACTCAAGCATTTATAGTCGGTTTGCCGTTGTGTTTATTACCAATATGGCTACTTAAAACTCAAGAAAATAACCCTATTACACCCCACATAGTCGCTGCTGCAATTATGATGTTTTCTTTTCTGCATATACAGCAAGCATTTGGCTTAATTGAAGTGCATTTTGAAATTTTTATATTAATGCCTATTTTAATTGCTTTTGTCCAGTGGCGCGTTTTCATTACAGCTATATTGTTTGTCGCGGTCCACCACTTTTCTTTTTACTACTTACAAACCCAAAATACGGGCTTTTATGTTTTTGACCCTGATAGGCTTGCTTTTAGCACTGTGATTATTCATGCAGCTTATGCAATAGTTGAGGTGCTTGTTGTAGGTTACATAGCAATTACTTTAGAGAGAGAGCGCCGGGCTGGAACATCACTTAGCTCAGCAACTGAGCAAATCATGGAAAACTCTGAGCACATTAAATTATCTCTTAGAGCCGATTACACGCAAAGTGAAGCCGTTGTTGGTTTTAACACCTTGCTCGATTACTTGTCGGACGTTATTAAGCAAGTTAAAACTCAATCGTATTCTCTTAAAATCAATTCGGGTGAATTAATACAAGTTCATGATCAACTAGCGAATGGTGCACAGCAACGAACTCAGCAAACAGATGATATAGCTAATTCGGGTGCTCAAGTTGCGCATGGTTTCAAATTAGTAGAGCAAGAAAGCGAAGTGTTGAAAACACAAGTAGATAGCATCACACAATCTGCAAAAGGGGCTTTAGACGACGTATTGCAAACCGACAGCAAAAGTAGAGAGCTACTGAATTTGTTAAATCATACAGAAGAGCAAATTAATCAACTCGTTGCTGCCGGCGATGTCATCTCAAGCTTATTAAACGAAATATCTGGAATTGCTGAACAAACAAATTTACTTGCGCTTAACGCAGCCATTGAAGCCGCCAGAGCTGGCGAGCACGGAAGGGGCTTCGCAGTTGTAGCGGATGAAGTACGATCATTGGCAAACCATAGTAAAGCAACTACTGACAAAATAGGCCTGACTCTTAAAGACCTTGTTACAAATAGTAAAACATCTACCCAATCAATGACTCAGTGCGTAAGCTTTGTTGTTGATTTAACTGAAATAAGCACTGCAATGAAAGAAAATATTTCAGCAATGAGTGAACAGATAAAAGCGGTGTCGAGTAGTACTAGCTCGGTTGCACAAGTTGTTTCAGAGCAGGCTGGTAATACAGAACAAATTGCTAACAGCACAGACCAAATGCGCCAAAACCAGTACGAAGATTCCAATATTGTTAAGCAACTCACCGACAAAGTTCAGTTAATCGACGTGAGTATTGATGTACTTGAGCAATCAATTGCTAAATTTAAGTAACGATCACCTTTTAAAGTTTACAATATTAGCCTGGTTAGGATTCGTTATATCAGGCTTAGTTTATTTTCAGGTTGGCCAGCTAAAATCGTTTGATAGTGACAGAGTACTATTACAGGAAGGTTGGTTTTTAAGTTTTAAAAAGCAGCTAGGGTTGAATACGCAAATACACGAGGCATCTTTAGTTCTTGTCATAGAGCAAAACTGTGGTTGCGCAAAGCAGGCTAAAGCACACATTACCGCACTTAAACGGTTTGCTGACGAAAAAGGCTTTAATATTATCGAGCATCCTTATTCAGCTGAGTTACATCACGTTATTCCAGCTACGCCAGCCGCAGTAATTATGGATAAGAATGGCGAGTTTGTTTATGCGGGGCCATTATCCGAAGGATTGGCTTGTTCGCAGGGCAGTGGTTTTGTAGAAACGGCAATGACTAACTTAGTTGCTGGGTTTAACTCAAAATTACTCGTAGCAGATACTAAAGGCTGTTATTGCAAAAATAGGGTCTAGTTTAAGAGTGCCGCTCCCTTGAGTAAATTTGTTGAGTGTTAAATCACTACTTTTTTTTCTTTATCAAAAAGAGCCTAACTGAGTAGTCAGTAGTTTTATGCAAGTGCTTTATATTTGTGTTAGTGCACACTTTTGAGTGAAAGTTTTATTAGTCAACTCTCAAATGAACTAATCTATATTCACTAATTATTAGATTTTAATGATCAATCTATTAATTTGAATCAATGGCGATACTAAATAAAATTGACAAAAGATTAGGGGAACAATGAGTTACCAATTTTTGTATGAAAGGTTACCCTAAAGTTATAATTGGGTTTAAAATAAAATTCAAATAATGCTCTAAAAATTATTGATAACTATTACTATTTAGATTAATATAACTATATCGAAAGTAATTAGAGTGGTTTGTAATCATGTACATTTGTCTATGTCACGGTG
This sequence comes from Pseudoalteromonas sp. BSi20480, assembly GCF_000241365.1. Classification (NCBI taxonomy): domain Bacteria; kingdom Pseudomonadati; phylum Pseudomonadota; class Gammaproteobacteria; order Alteromonadales; family Pseudoalteromonadaceae; genus Pseudoalteromonas; species Pseudoalteromonas sp. BSi20480. The sequence goes on from NZ_BADX01000084.1 coordinate 68,580, forward strand.
TCACAGATAAAAAAAATTGAACAAACAATTGATGATGGTGCAACAACTATGCGTGAGTTGGCAAAAGAGCTTAACGTCGGCAGCCAATGCGGAAAATGCTGTGGTTGTACTAAGAAGATTTTGAATCGCAAGCTGATTCAAATTGCAGACATAACAGATCAAGTCGCTTAATTA